>NZ_LGZA01000009.1:0-72719 GCF_001308005.1 Neisseria sp. 74A18 | reverse complement strand
CGGGGCTGAGTTTGCGGCGGATGAGGGTAGCGATGTGTTGGATCAGCTGCGAATGGAGCTTATAGGGCTTTCTTTTGCGCTGCTTGGTAAGCCGGCTTTGCTGTCGGGCTTTTTCGGCACTGTATTGCTGCCCTTGCGGGCAGTGCCGTTTGATTTCGCGGCTGATGGTGCTTTTATGGCGGTTAAGCCGTTTGGCGATTTCGCTGATGCTGTGGTGGCGGGACAGGTATTGGATGTGGTATCGTTCGTCTTGGGTCAGTTGTGTGTAGCTCATATGCAATCTTTCTTGCAGGAAAGGCCGTATGCTACCGCATACTGGCCTTTTTCTGTTGTGGAAAGTTGCACTTCAAATTTGAATCCGCTGGCCTCTTAATAATTTAACCGTGCCGAAAAATAAAATACGGCACAAGTGAGAGAAAATATTAAGTACTGCTAGGCTAGCTTGATCGCTGACCATCAGCCAACAAAACCGCTCTTTCTCGGCACTTCCAATCGCACTGCCTATCCTCAATCAACTTATTTGTAATACAAGGCAGCAAGCCGAAGGCAATACAGGCAGTAGGCGCGCAACAACGCAGCAGTAAAAGTTAAGTTGATTGACTATATTTTTCAAAACTACCAATGCAGAGCCATATTATCTCTGTGTATCAACTCTTCTTCATTTATATAACCGAGTTTGGCAATAATCTGTTCAGACGGCGTGCGTAAAATTTTAGCAATCTCACCGCTGCTGTAATTGACCAAACCTCTAGCTATTTCTTTACCTTCGGTATTCAATACCGCAACCAACTCCCCGCGATGGAAATGACCATCTACCCGTAGGCAACCCACCGGTAATAAGCTGCGGCGCCCTTCGGTTAGTGCTTTGGCTGCTCCGTCGTCCACTGTAATTTTTCCTGCCTGCTGAACATGCCCCAGCAACCATTGTTTACGGGCCGCCACTCGGCTGTGGCTGCTGAAAAACAATGTACCGATGCTTTCTCCTTCGAGCAAACGAATCAAAACTTCCGGTTCCCGCCCTGAAGCCACTACCGTTGCCGCTCCGCTCAAGGCTGCACGTTTTGCTGCCAGCACTTTGGTGTACATACCGCCGGTGCCGACCCCGCTTCCTGCACCGCCTGCCATTTTTTCTAATTCGGGGTGCTCGGCCGAAATGCTGCGGATAAACTGCGCCTGAGGATTTTTGCGGGGATCGCTGTCATATAAGCCTTGTTGGTCGGTGAGAATAATTAAGGCATCGGCATCAACAAGATTGGCCACCAATGCTCCTAAAGTATCGTTGTCCCCCAGCTTGATTTCGTCGGTGGTAACCGTATCGTTTTCGTTAATAATCGGCACAATGCCTTTTTCAAGCAGAGTACGCAATGTGCTGCGGGCATTGAGATAACGGGTGCGGTTGCTTAAATCTTCATGTGTCAGCAAAATTTGCGCGGTGTGCACCTGATGCGGCCGAAACGCGGTTTCGTAAGCTTGCGCGATGCCCATTTGACCTACTGCGGCGGCGGCCTGCAATTCGTTTAATGCGGTAGGACGTTTCGGCCAACCCAAACGCTTAATGCCTTCTGCAATCGCTCCGCTGGATACAAACACTACATCGACACCTTTTTTCATTAAGGTAGTGATCTGATCGGCCCATTGATTAAGTGCATTTTGATCTATGCCTTTTCCTTCGGCCGTAACCAAACTCGAGCCTACTTTTACAACAATCAAACAGGCATGGGATATATTTTCTACACGCATAGTAAGTTTTCATCCAAATATAAAATATCAAGCAGCCGGTTTTTCAGACGGCCTATTCCCTATTCCGTCCGTGCCAAAAGTAACGCCAAACAAAAGCAGGAAAGGCAAAAATCAGATACAGGCAAATCACCACGGCGTAAAATTCCCAATCTTGATTATGAACAACGCCTGCCCGTGATTCGAGCACATACGCCAAGGCGGCTGTAATACCGAACCCGATAAACAATTCAAATAAATGATGTCCGATATGCTTGCGTTTTAGCTTGAATACGCCCAGCAAACGCTGGGTCAGAAACGGTGCATTGGCAAAAATAAAAGCCAACAGCAGCAATATATACATTGATGAGGTCATGATACACCTTAATATTTTCAGACGGCCGTCTGAACATTTATCCGAATCCGGCATATTAACAAAAACGGCAGCTTTCGGGGCTGCCGTTGATGTCTCTGCGCTTAATATATTGATCAAAGAGTATTTTGCAATGCTTTTAAGCACCAATCCATAACGCTTTGCGGCATAACACCCCATACCAGCAACAGCGCTGCATTAATAGACAAAAACACTTTCGTTGCCACATTGCTGCCGATAGGGTGGTCGCTGCCGGCAGGATCAAAATACATAACTTTTACCACCCGCAGGTAATAGAAAGCACCAATCAAACTCATGATAACCGCAAATACCGACAGCCATACATAGCCCTCGGAAAGCAGAGCCTTAATCACAGCAAATTTTGCATAAAAGCCCATCAGCGGAGGGATGCCTGCCATAGAGAACATAGCCAACAGCATCAGGAAAGCATACCAAGCGTTACGCTGGTTCAAACCCGCCAAATCGCTTACTTCTTCACACTCAAACGATTCGTTAGACAACAACATCAAGACACCGAAACCTACCATACCCATCACCACATAAGTAATGGCGTAATACAAACCGGCAGTGAAGCCCAAGGCTCCTGCTAAAAAAGCGAGCAGAATAAAGCCCATATGCGAAATGGTCGAATAGGCAAACATACGTTTGATATTGGTTTGCATAATAGCAGCCAGATTACCCAGCACCAACGAAGCTACGGCCAAAATAGCCAGCATTTTCGACCAATCGGCACTTTCGGTATTCAACCCTGAAACCAAAATGCGGAACGCAAAAATGACTGCGGCAATTTTAGGCACGGTACCGATAAAAGTGGCAACCGAAGTAGGTGCACCTTGATACACATCGGGCACCCACATGTGAAAAGGTACTGCACCCAACTTAAATGCAACCGCTACTACGATGAAAATCACACCTAATTTCAGTAACCAGCCGTGTGCGTTACCTTGACGTGCATATTCCTGAATGGCCGCAAATTCCAAAGAACCGGTTGCTCCGTATACCATAGAAATACCGTAAAGCAACAAACCCGAAGCCAACGCACCCAAAACAAAATATTTCAAGGCAGCTTCGGCTGCTTTGGCCGAATCACGGCGCAAAGCAATCATGGCATAAAGAGAAAGTGACAACAGCTCCAAGCCGATATAAGCGGTCAGAAAATGTCCTGCACTTACCATCACGCTCATACCAATCAAACCGAAAAGCGACAAGGTATAGAATTCACCTTTGAAAATGTTTCTCGATTCGTTGTACGGCTTACTGTATACAAACAATCCGAATAACGCCGCATACATTACCATTTTAGATAACTGCGACATACCGTCGGCAATATACATACCGCTGAAAGTAGCGACGCTGCCCGGCGCCCAAACCAACCATTGTGTTACTGCCACGGCCACCAAAGAAACCAAACTCAGCAAATGAGTAATATAGCGGTTTTCATCTTTCAGCCATAAATCAACCAATAACACAATACCTAATGCCGAAAGCAAAACGATTTCAGGCATGGCGGGAATTAAATTCAAATCTGTCCAGTTCATTCACACACCTCAAATTTTGCTTTGCGCTACTTGTACAATCAAATCATTGGCAGCCTGATGGATCACCGCAATAAACGGCTCCGGCCACAAACCCATACCCAAAACAGCAAACGCGAGTATGGCTAAAATAGCAAATTCGCGGCAATTTACATCTTTCATCTCTTTTACTTCGGGATTTTTAATCTCTCCGAAAATAACGCGTTTATACATCCACAAAGTATAAGAAGCACCGTAAATCAGGGTAATAGCAGCGAGTGCACCAACCCACAAGTTCACTTCTACCGCCCCCATGATAACCATAAACTCGCCTACAAAACCCGAGGTGGCGGGCAAACCGGCATTAGCCATACCAAACAACATCATAAAGGCGGCAAACTTAGGCATAACATTCACCACACCGCCATAATCGGCAATATTGCGGCTGTGCAGCCTGTCGTACATGACGCCGATGCACATAAACATCGCGGCAGAAACAAAACCGTGTGAAATCATTTGGATAATGGCACCTTTAAGCGCCCAATCATTCAATTGGCCGTAATCACCGCCACTAAATAAACCTGCAAAAGCAAACAAACCCAGTGTGACGAAACCCATATGACTGATAGAAGAATAAGCAACCAGTTTTTTCATATCAGTCTGCACCAATGCCACCATGCCGATATAAATCACGGCAATCAGGCTCAACACCACTACGGCAGGAGCAAAGTAACGTGATGCATCAGGCAGAATCGGCAAAATAAAACGCAGGAAACCGTATGCCCCAACTTTCAAAGTAATGGCAGCCAATACCATCGAACCGCCCGTAGGTGCTTCAACGTGGGCATCAGGCAACCATGTATGCACAGGCCACATCGGTACTTTAACGGCAAACGACAGAAAGAATGCGATAAACAAAAGCTGTTGGACGCCCAAAGGAATCTGCTTCAGATTTTGGAAATCGACAATCGAGAAACTGCCGCCTGTTTGATAAGAAAGATAAACCAGAGCCACCAACATCAACAGGGAGCCCATCAGTGTATAGAGAAACAGCTTAACAGAAGCGTATACACGGCGAGGCCCACCCCACATACCGATGATCAGGTAAAGCGGAATCAGCATGCCTTCGAAGAATACATAAAACAGAATGGCATCTTGAGCGGCAAAAGCACCATTGATCAAACCCGACATAATCAGGAAAGCAGCCATATATTGTGCGGCACGCTTTTGAATAACCTCCCAACCGGCCAGCACTACCATCAGAGTAATAAAGGCATTCAAGATGATAAACAATACTGAAATGCCGTCCACGCCTAACGCATAATGAATGTTTAGCGCAGGAATCCATTGGTAGAACTCTTGGAACTGATAACCGCCGCTTAAGCGATCGAATTGCGTGAACAATGGCAGCGTTACCAAAAATCCGGCCAGTGCTCCGATAAAGGCAAGTACGCGTGCAAGCGGGGCACGATTATCCGAGCCCGTAGCCAACACCAGCACACCGGCGATAATCGGCACCCATATTGCCAAGCTGAGTAGGTTGTTGAAAAACATAGTCATAGCCTGTGGTTTATCAAAATAAAGTTTTTGTTATTCGGGTAAATCTAAATCTTTTCCGTATTGCTGTTTTTCATGAAGAAAGCTTTTTCAGACGGCCTTATTTAAACCATAGGCCCCAGAAAAACGCCACTACCAGCACCAGCACACCCGTTACCATAAAGGCAGCATAAGTGTAAATAAAGCCGGTTTGCATCTTACGGACTTGAGAGGCAATGGCACCAACCAACTTGGCCGAGCCGTTCACCAACCCATTATCGATAATGGCTGTGTCACCAACCTTCCAAAAAAAGTTGCCCAATGCACGGCTGCCTTTGGCAAATACGTTGTAGTAAATCGTATCTAAATAGTATTTATTATCCAAAAGTTTATAGATCGGGCTAAATGCAGAAGCGATTTTCACCGGCAGATGCGGTGCTTTCACATACAACACCCATGCGGTAACCACGCCTGCAATGGCAAGATATAACACAGGGGTATGCAAACTGTGTGAAACCATAGCCAAGGGGCCGTGGAATGCTTCTTTCATTTGCGCCATAACCGGATGCGCTTCATGGTTGACATAAATCACATCTTTGAAGAAATCGCCGTATAACATAGGTTCGATGGCAATATAGCCGATGATTACCGACGGAATAGCCAACAAAATCAGCGGCAAAGTAACCACCCAAGGGCTTTCATGCGGATTGTCGTTTTTACCCAAGCCGTGGTGATGTTCTTCATCGTGGCCGTCTGAATGGTGTTCATGATGGATTTCACGCCACTTTTCTTTACCGTGGAAAACCATAAAGTATTGGCGGAATGCATAAAAAGCTGTAACGAATACGCTGGCGAGCACGGCAAAGTAAGCAAAGCCGCTACCGGGCAGATCGCTAAAATGCACAGCTTCAATAATCGAATCTTTCGAATAGAAACCTGAAAACAGCGGCGTGCCGATAAGAGACAAGTTACCAATCAACATAGTGATCCAGGTAATCGGCATGTATTTTTTCAGATTGCCCATATGGCGCATATCTTGGTCGTGATGCATACCGATAATGGCACTACCCGCTGCTAAGAACAGCAATGCTTTGAAGAAAGCATGGGTCATCACATGGAACATGGCGATTGAGTAGGCAGACACGCCCAAGGCCACAGTCATATAACCTAATTGAGACAAGGTAGAATAAGCCACCACGCGTTTAATATCGTTTTGGATCGTACCGAGAAAGCCCATAAAGAGCGCAGTAATCGCACCGATTACCATAATCACCGAAAGTGCCGTAGTAGACAATTCATAAATCGGCGACATGCGCGATACCATAAACAAACCGGCCGTTACCATGGTTGCCGCATGAATCAATGCAGAAATAGGTGTCGGACCTTCCATCGAATCGGGCAGCCAAACATGCAGCGGGAACTGGGCAGATTTACCCATCGCACCCACAAATAACAGCAGGCAGGTTACGGTAATCAAGTCCCAACCGAAAATCTGCATGCCTACTACATTTGGCAAATAAGCAAACACATCGGCATAACGCAAGCTGCCGCCGAAATAAGCCAATACCAAACCGATACCTAAGATGAAACCGAAGTCACCTACGCGGTTAACCAAAAAAGCCTTCAAGTTTGCAAAAATCGCGCTTTCACGTTTGAAATAAAAACCGATGAGCAAATAAGAAACCAAACCTACGGCTTCCCAACCGAAAAACAACTGAATGAAGTTATTGCTCATCACCAGCATCAACATGCTGAACGTAAACAGCGAGATATAACTGAAGAAGCGTTGGTAGCCTACTTTCTCGTCGTGCATATAACCGATGGTATAGATATGCACCATTAAAGAAACGCTGGTTACCACCACCATCATCATGGCTGTTAAAGTGTCTACTAAAAATCCGACAGAAAAATCTATCCCGCCCATGGTTAACCATGTGTATACATTTTCATCGAATTTGGTGCGCGAGCCGTTAATAAAGCCCCACAACACATAAGCCGATAATACGGCGGAAACGGCTACGCCTAAAATGGTTACCGTGTGCGCACCGGCACGGCCGATTTTATTGCCGAACAAACCGGCCAGCAGAGAACCTGCCAGCGGAATCAGAGCAATCGCCAGATATAAGCTCATATCGTTCATTTTTCTTATCTCTCCCGATTAACCCTTCAAACTGTTCAAATCCGCTACATTAATCGTGTTGCGGTTACGGAATACCAATACCATAATCGCCAAACCGATGGCAGACTCGGCTGCTGCAACAGTTAGCACGAAGAACACGAAAATCTGCCCCGCGGTATCGCCAAGGTATTGTGAAAACGCGATAAAGTTAAAATTCACTGCCAACAGCATCAACTCGATCGACATCAACAATACCAACACGTTTTTGCGGTTCATAAAGATACCCATCGCACTGATGCCGAACAGCAAGGCGGCGAGCACCAAATAATGCGTAATCGTAATCATGCTTTGCCCTCCTCTGCCTGGCCGTCTGAATCTGTTTCAGGCTGTGCGGGCTTATGCACCACAGCTTCCATTTTCACCATACGCATACGGCCTTCTTTGGCATTCACTTTCACTTGATCGGCAGGATTAATATATTTGGGGTTAACCGTTTTGCGGTGTACCAACGCAATCGCTGCCACCATGCCCAGCACCAACAGCACCGCAGCCAATTCGAACGGCAGCAAATAAGTGGTGTAAATTTGGCTGCCCAAATCGCGCACGTTGCTGTAATCGGCGGGAATATCTTTCATGGGGCCGAAGGCGGCCAAATTGGTATCAGGCGCAACCAAAATCAAAATAAGCGCCACTGCCATCAACACGCCTACGGTAAATGCCACGGGGGCATTGCGCCAAAAGCCCGCACGCATTTCTTCGATGTCGATGTTCAACATCATCACCACAAACAGGAACAGCACCATTACTGCACCCACATATACCACTACCAAGGTAATGCCCAAAAATTCGGCCTGCATCAGCATCCACATCATTGCCGACATACAGAAAGTAAGCACCAAATACAAAGAAGCGTGCACCGGGTTTTTGGCGGTAACGGTTTTTACCGCACCGAATAGGATAATGGCCGCCAATATGTAGAACATAATCAGAGAAAAAGTCATGGTTCTGTTCCTTTAGCGGTAGGGTGCATCGGCAGCTTTGCGTTTGGCGATTTCGGCTTCGTATTTGTCGCCAATCGCCAGCAACATGGGTTTGGTGTAGTGCAAATCGCCGCGCTTCTCACCGTGGTATTCGAGAATATGGGTTTCCACAATGGCATCGGTCGGGCAGGCTTCTTCGCAAAAGCCGCAAAAAATGCACTTGGTCAAATCGATATCGTAACGGGTAGTACGGCGGCTGCCGTCTTCGCGTTGTTCACTTTCGATATTAATCGCCATTGCCGGGCAAACCGCTTCACACAGTTTGCAGGCAATGCAGCGTTCTTCCCCGTTCGGATAGCGACGCTGGGCATGCAGGCCGCGAAAACGCACCGACTGCGGCGTTTTTTCTTCGGGGAACATAATCGTTTCTTTGCGGGCGAAAAAGTTTTTGAGCGTAACGCCCATGCCTTTTACCAATTCGCCGAGCAGGAAGGTTTTTACTAAATTAGCCATAATTCACTCTCTCCCTCATTTCCACAAACTCAAGGGCGAAATCATCCACAAGCCGAGCAATACGATGCACACAAAAGTTACCGGAATCAGCACTTTCCAGCCCAAACGCATAATTTGGTCGTAACGGTAGCGCGGGAAAGTGGCACGAATCCACAAATAGCCGTAAAGGATAAAGGCCATTTTCAAGAACATCCAAAATGCGCTCGGCGTACCGATAATGCCCCAGCTTTGCGGGAACGGAGACAGCCAACCGCCTAAGAACATGATGGCGGTAAGCGCACCGATCAGAATCATGAAAATATATTCGGCAAGGAAGAACAGGGCAAATGCAAAGCCCGAATACTCCACATGGAAACCGGCCACGATTTCCGACTCGCCTTCGGCAACGTCGAACGGTGCACGGTTGGTTTCGGCTACGGCGGAAATCAGATACACGATGAATACAGGGAACAAAGCAAACCAGTTCCAAGAGAAAATCGAACCGCCGGCAATGCCTTGGGCTTGGCTGGCAACAATTTCTTTGAAATTCATGCTACCCGAAACCATTACCACACACACCAATGCCGCACCCATGGCAATTTCGTAAGAAATGGTTTGGGCTGAAGAACGCATGGCACCTAAGAACGAATATTTGGAGTTGGAAGCCCAACCCGCAATAATCACACCATATACGGACAGAGAAGTAATCATCAGAATATACAGCAAACCCGCATCCACATTGGTCAGCAGCCATTCATCGGAAAACGGAATCACCGCCCAAGCTGCAAACGCAGGCATCAGCGACATCATAGGGCCGATGTAGAACAAAGCTTTATTTGACAATTTTGGACGGGTAACTTCTTTAAACAGCAACTTCAACACGTCGGCAAACGGCTGAATCAAACCAAACGGGCCGGTTACGTTCGGGCCGACGCGCAGCTGCATATAGCCGATTACCTTACGCTCGAAGTAGGTAAGATAAGCCACCGTCAAAATCAACGGGATCAAGATAATCACGATTTTCAGCACAATCGAAACGATTAAGCCGATCTCATTACCCAACAAGGCTTGGAACCATTCCTGCATGATTAACCCCGCGTCAGTTCGATAGTGTTCATCAACGCACCCGACGCAGCATTTTCAGAATGCAGCGGCAGATACACAACATTTTCAGGCAAGCCCGCATCGGCGCTTACACGCACACCAACCGCTGCGCTGCCCTGCCCTGCCTGCACGGCCTCGCCGTCTTGCAAACCAAAAGCAGCCAAGGTGTTCGGATGAACACGGGCGGCAGGCACTTGTGCATGTGAAGTCGCTTGCAACGGAGCGGAGCGGCGCACAATCGCATCGGTATGGTAGATGCCCACACCGCCTACGCGCACCAAACCTGAGGCCGTCTGAACGGCTTCGCCTTGCCAAGTGCTGCGGTTGTTCAATTTTTCAGGCAGGCTTTCTTTGTTTACCGCTTCTCTCAACACCTGCTCGCTGCTGTCGTATTCGAAGCCTTCCAGCTCGAACACATTGCCCAGCACACGCAAAACTTTCCACAACGGACGCGAATCGGCAAAGCCTTTTACCACACCGTGGAACGATTGCAGACGGCCTTCCATGCTGATGAAGCTGCCCGATGTTTCGGCAAACGGCGCAATCGGCAACATCACATCGCACACTTCGCGCAAGGTTTCGCTTTCAAACGGCGTAAATGCCATCACGCTTTGGGCTTGCTTCAATGCAGCGACCGCTTTACCGCCGTTCGCAACGTCGATTTCAGGTTCAACATTCAGCAGCAACACGGCTTTTTTCGGTTGCGCCAACATTTCTTGAATGCTGTTGCCGCAGTTCACGCCCAACACATCCGCACCCACACTGTTGGCGGCTTGTGGCAGAACACCCAAAACCGCACCGGTGGCATCGGCCAATTCCTGAGCGGCAGCATAAATCGCCGCATAATCAGGGTGGTTTTGCACTTCGGCACCCAACACGATTGCCGCTTTTTCGGCATTTTTCAGGCTACCTGAAACAGCGTTTTCAAGGTCTTGCGCCATATTTTTCAGACGGCCTGCCCATTCGTTCGGATGTACAGCTTCTTGTGCCAACAAAGGCATGTGCAATTCTTCTTTGCTGCTCGCCATGATGCTCAGAGCCATATAAGACTTGGCGGCACGGCGCAAACGGGCAGTCAGCAGCGGTTGTTCTTTGCGCAGATTCGCGCCCACAACCAGCACGGCATCGGCATTGCCCAAACTTTCAATGCTTTGGCCCAGCCATTGCGCACCTTTCAAGCTGCCCGCAAGGCGGCTGTCTTGCTGCATCAGGCGTGTGTCGAAATGCTTGATATTGAGGCCGTCTGAAAGTTTTTTGGCCAAATACAGTTCTTCAACGGTATTCATCGGGTTGGCCCAAATACCTACCGCATCTTGGCCGTCTTCTTTTTGAATGCAATCTAAGGTTTTACGCACATATTCGAGCGCGGTTTGCCAATCCACTTCATGCCATTGGCCGCCGTGTTTGATTTTCGGGGTTTTCAGACGGCTTTCGTGATACAGGCCTTCGTAGGCGAAGCGGTCGCGGTCGGAAATCCAGCATTCGTTCACGGCTTCGTTTTCCAACGGCAACACGCGGCGTACGGTGTGGTCTTTGGTTTGCACAATTAAATTGCTGCCCAAAGCATCATGCGCGGAAATGGTTTTGCGGCGGCTCAATTCCCAAGAGCGGGCATCGTAGCGGAACGGTTTGCTGGTTAAGGCACCCACCGGACACAAATCAATCACGTTGCCGGACAATTCGGTTTCCACCGCTTTGCCGATAAACGGCATGATTTCGGAAAACTCGCCGCGATTGGCCATAGCGATTTCCTGCAAACCGGCAATCTCTTCGGTAAAGCGCACACAGCGGGTACAGTGGATACAGCGGCTCATTTCTTCCGCCGACACCAACGGCCCCATATCTTTGGGTACAACCGAGCGTTTTTCTTCTTGATAACGGCTCGACGATTTACCGTAACCCACGGCCAAATCCTGCAACTGACACTCACCGCCCTGGTCGCAAATCGGGCAATCCAGCGGGTGGTTGATGAGCAGAAATTCCATCACGCCTTCCTGAGCCTGCTTGGCCTTGGCGGAATGGGTATGCACCACCATGCCGTCTGTTACCGGCGTGGCACAGGCAGGCAGGGGTTTGGGGGCTTTTTCCACCTCCACCAAGCACATGCGGCAGTTGGCGGCAATGGATAATTTTTTGTGGTAGCAGAAATGCGGGATATAAGTGCCCAGCTCGTGCGCCGCTTCCATTACGGTCGCACCCTGCTTGACTGCAATCTGTTTACCGTCGATTTCAATTTGTAACATGGTGTGTTTCCTAGTTACGGTTTTATTAAAAATTTAAATGAGGCCGTCTGAAATACTGTTTTTTTATTTGTTGTATACGTTTACCAAGTTTTCAGACAGGCATTTTATTTTTGACTGTGTTTCAGGTAGCCTGTTTTTCAATTCCGACTTCATTAATTAGTTTTTTAAAGCTTCAAGGCAAATTCTGCCTGATTGAAAGGGAATCAATCATGTAAGTAGATTGGGTTTTAAACCCAATGTTTCAGACGGCCTGATATTTGTGTTGGGTTTTACAACCCAACCTACTCTTACTGGAATTAATAACCCAACCTTCTCTTACATATTAGTAAGATTGATAAATTTGATTACTCCCGTTTTTAGCGACCAATAACACATCATAAGGATGCTTCCGATTTTGATACATTTCTCCATCCATACCAGGAGAACCCAACGGCATACCAGGTGTTGCCAAACCCAAAGCCTCTGGTTTTTCTTTGAGCAAACGGCGAATATCCGTTGCAGGTGTATGTCCTTCTATAACATAACCATCTACTTTGGCTGTATGGCACGCCCCATATTTTTGCGGCATCCCTAACTCATCTCTCGCTTCACGATTACCAGTATTGTGTACAACCACTTGGAAGCCGTTATCCTCCATATGCTTAACCCATTCAGTACAACAACCGCAATTGGGATCCTTCCACACCTCCACTTTATGTTGATGTGAAAGCAAATCCTTATCCGCCAAATCTGCGTAATCCATTTGTTGCCGATGATTAGACTCGGACACCAAGCCAAATACCACTGCTGAAACAGCAACAGATACAGTAAAAACCCAAGCTGTTTGCTTAGAAAAGAATTTTATTTTTTTCACAATCTCATCCTCAAATTAAAATTTAAGCAGCCAATTAGACCAATTCGAGAGAAATATTTTGACTATAATCAACCAACATTTTCACATTGAAGTTTTATAAAAACCAAACTGAATCAATCAATGAAAAAAAACCAACCTTATTATTGAAAAGGCACTACTTTCCAACCAGCCGGCTTTTACTAACACCACTTATGCTCTTTAGCCGGTTTGCCATGCTCGATATAGTGTTCAAATTCATGGCGGAAATGCTTGGTAAAGCTGCGCACGGGGAATACGGCGGCATCGGCCAAGGCGCAGATGGTGCGGCCGGCCATATTGTTGCCGACCGAATCGAGCAAGTCCAAATCTTCGGGGCGGCCTTTGCCTTCGGCAATGCGGTGCACCACGCGGTATAACCAGCCGGTACCCTCGCGGCAGGGAGTGCATTGGCCGCAGGATTCTTCGTGGTAGAAGTAGCTCAAGCGTTCGAGGGCTTTGACCATGCACACGTCTTCGTCCATCACGATAATCGCGCCCGAACCGAGCATGGAACCTGCTTTGGCGATGGAATCGTAATCCATGTTCAAGGTCATCATTACTTCGCCGGGCAATACGGGCGCAGACGAACCGCCGGGGATCACGGCTTTGAGTTTTTTGCCGTCTTTCATGCCGCCGGCCATTTCCAGCAGTTTGGCAAACGGCGTACCCAACGGCACTTCGTAGTTGCCGGGGCGTTCAACGTGGCCGGAAATGGAAAACAGCTTGGTGCCACCTGCATTTTCGATGCCTTTGTCGGCAAAGGTTTGTCCGCCGTCACGGATAATGAACGGCACCGAAGCAAAGGTTTCAGTGTTGTTGATGGTGGTGGGTTTTCCGTACAGGCCGTATGAAGCGGGGAACGGCGGTTTGAAGCGCGGTTGGCCTTTCTTGCCTTCGAGCGACTCCAGCAAGGCGGTTTCTTCGCCGCAGATATATGCGCCGTAACCGTGGGCGGCAAACAGCTCGAAGCTGAAATCCGTTCCCATGATGTTTTTACCCAAGAAACCCGCTTGGCGGGCTTCGGCCAGGGCTTCTTCAAAACGCTGGTAACCTTCGAAGATTTCGCCGTGAATATAGTTGTATCCCGCTTCCGCGCCCATTGCGTATCCGGCAATAATCATGCCCTCGATCAACGCATGGGGGTTGAAGTTGATGATATCGCGGTCTTTGAATGTGCCGGGTTCGCCTTCGTCGGTGTTGCAGACGACATATTTCGCTCCGGGGAAGGAACGGGGCATAAAGCTCCATTTCAAACCGGTGGGGAAGCCCGCACCGCCGCGCCCGCGCAAGCCCGAAGTTTTAACTTCGGCAATCACGTCGTCTTGCGACATGTTTTCAGTCAGGATTTTACGCAGCGCTTGGTAGCCGCCGCGCGCTTGGTATGCTTCCAAGTGCCAACAGTCGGGATTGCGGGTATCGACGTTTTCAAAAATCACGCCTGATTGGAAAATAGCCATTTGCTTAGCCCTAATCGGTTAATCTTCTTCAATCTTTTGTTTTGCCGCCCAACCGCCTGATGCGGTTATGCGCTGATATTTTTTACATGCCTGTCTGAAGGGTTTTCAGACGGCTTTTCAGGTAGCCTTGTTGAGGCCGTCTGAAAAGGGATTTTTTAAAGTGTTTAAACTGTTTCGCCGTATTGAATTCAAATGCCTTCAATGTTGTGTAGGTCGGATTCTTGAATCCGACATTTTCCGAATTGCAACTTTGTTTAAGATGTCGGATTCAAGAATCCGACCTACGGCTTGCTGCCCGTTATTTCTCCGCGCCAATCATGGCTAAAAACTCATGCTCGGTCAGTTTCGGCGTATCGTTGGCCAAATCGTAATACGGTGCTTTGCAGTCGATAAAAATTTGGCTTTCCAGCTCAAAATCGGCGTTATCGGCAAATAATCCCGCATTGATGTAATAATCGTCGCCCACCTGCACAAACAGGTGCGTGCCGCATTGTTTGCAGAAACAGCGTTCCGCCCATTCGGACGAGCGATAGCGGCCTATATGTTCGCTGCCACTGATTTCAGGTTTTTTGGCCGTCAAGGTAAAACTTGCCCCACTACCCCAAGTACGGCATTTTCCGCAATGGCAGGCATGCAGCTTGCGCTCAGCTTCAACTTTTATGGATACGGCACCACACAAGCATTTTGCTTCCATTTCTGCTTCCTTTCTTTTCAGACGGCCTTTCGGGTAGCCCCCTTACTGCAATTCCGCCAATTTTTGCTCAATCGCTTCTTCGGTCATGAAGCTGCACATTTTATGATTGTTTACCAGCATTACAGGGGCATCGCCGCATGCGCCCATGCACTCGCCTTCCATTAAGGTATAGAGGCCGTCTGAAGTGGTTTCGCCAAAGCCGATGCCGAGTTTCTGTTTCAGGTATTCGGCCGCATTCACACCGCCGCGCAGGGCGCAGGGCAGGTTGGTGCATACGGTAAGTTTGTATTTGCCTACGGGGGCGAGGTCGTACATATTGTAGAAAGTGGCAACTTCGTAAGCGGCTGCCGGTGCGATGCCGACATAATCAGCCACAAACTCTATGGTTTCGGGCGTGAGCCAGCGTTTTTCTTCTTGGGCAATGCGTAATGCACCCATGATGGCGGAACGGCGTTGGTCGGCAGGGTATTTGGCCAATTCAACATCTATCAGTTTTAAAGATTCTGCGGATAACATTATCGGTCTACCTCTCCGAATACGATGTCTTGCGTACCGATGATGGCTACCACGTCGGCCAACATGTGGCCGCGTGCCATTTCGTCCATGCCTTGCAGGTGGGCAAAGCCGGGCGCACGGATTTTCAGGCGGTAAGGTTTGTTGGCGCCGTCTGAAATCATATAAATGCCAAACTCGCCTTTGGGGTGCTCGACTGCGGCATAGGTTTCGCCTTCGGGCACATGCATGCCTTCGGTAAACAGTTTGAAGTGGTGAATCAAGTCTTCCATACCCATTTTCATTTCGGTGCGTTTGGGCGGAGCGACTTTGTGGTTATCGACAATCACGGGGCCGGGGTTGGCTTTGAGCCATTGCACGCACTGTTTGATAATGCGGTTGGATTCGCGCATTTCGTTGATACGGCACAGGTAGCGGTCGTAGCAGTCGCCGTTTACGCCGACGGGAATATCGAAATCAACGTTGGCATAGGCATCATAAGGGGCTTTTTTGCGGATATCCCATTCGATGCCCGAACCGCGCAGCATCACGCCGGTAAAGCCTTTTTGCAGGGCGCGTTCGGGCGAAACCACGCCGATGCCGACGGTACGCTGTTTCCAAATACGGTTGTCGGTGAGCAGGCTTTCGTATTCGTCTACACAAGAAGGGAAGCGTTCGGTGAAAGCTTCGATAAAATCGAGCATGGTGCCTTCGCGGGCTTCGTTGAGTTTCTTCAGCACTTTGGCATTGCGGAATTTGCTCGATTCGTATTTAGGCATGAAGTCGGGCAAATCGCGATATACACCACCGGGGCGGAAATAAGCCGCGTGCATACGGGCACCGGATACGGCTTCGTATAAGTCCATCAACTCTTCGCGCTCACGGAAAGCATAGAGGAATACAGTCATCGCGCCGATATCGAGCGCATGGGAACCGATACCCATCAGGTGGTTCAGAATGCGGGTTACTTCGGCAAACATCACACGGATGTATTGGGCGCGGATAGGGACTTCGACTCCGGTCAGCTTTTCTACTGCCAAACAATACGCCTGCTCGTTGACCATCATGGAAACGTAGTCCAAGCGGTCCATATAAGGCAGGGCTTGCAGGTAGGTGCGGGTTTCGGCCAGTTTTTCGGTACCGCGGTGCAGGAGGCCGATATGCGGGTCGGCACGGACGATGGTTTCGCCTTCCAGCTCCAAAATCATACGCAATACGCCGTGTGCGGCAGGGTGCTGCGGGCCGAAGTTGATGGTGTAGTTTCTTAATTTATTAGCCACCGTAGTTCTCCTCGCGGACGATGCGCGGGGTAATTTCGCGCGGCTCGATGGTTACGGGTTGGTAAATCACGCGTTTTTCGGCTTCGTCGTAGCGCATTTCTACATAGCCGGAAATCGGGAAATCTTTGCGGAAAGGATGGCCGACAAAACCATAGTCGGTGAGAATGCGGCGCAAATCGGGGTGGTTGTTAAACAGAATACCGAACAGGTCGAAGGCTTCGCGTTCGTACCAATCGGCGCTGTTGTAGATATCGGTAACGGAATCAACAACAGGAAAATCGTCATCTGCCGCCCACACGCGTACGCGGATGCGTTGGTTGTTTTTTATTGACACCAACTGGCTGACTACAGCAAAGCGTTTGCCTTCCCACGGTTCGTTTTTATAGGTGCTGTAATCGACACCGCATAAATCTACCAACGATTCGAAGTGCAGGTCGGCATGATCACGCAGCGTGGTCATGATATTCAGGTAGTGCTCGGGTTGGCATTCAACGGTAATTTCATCTAAAGCCAAGATGACTTTGCTTGCTTTATCGCCCAACACGTTTTGGACAACCGGATACAAATCGTTTACGTGCATCTTGTTCTCCTAGTTACGGGCAATGGTGTAAGTGCGTTTGATTTTGCCTTGCAGCTGAATCAGGCCGTAAATCAAGGCTTCGGCAGTCGGCGGACAGCCGGGCACATATACGTCTACCGGCACGATGCGGTCGCAACCGCGCACTACTGAATAAGAATAGTGGTAGTAGCCGCCGCCGTTGGCGCACGATCCCATCGACAACACCCAGCGCGGCTCGGCCATTTGGTCGTATACGCGGCGCAACGCGGGCGCCATCTTGTTGCACAAAGTACCGGCCACAATCATCAAGTCTGACTGACGCGGAGACGGACGGAAAATAATACCGAAACGGTCAAGGTCGTAACGGGAAGCGCCCGCCTGCATCATTTCTACCGCGCAGCAGGCCAAGCCGAAAGTTACCGGCCACAGCGACCCTGTACGCACATAATTCAACACCGTATCCGCGCTGGCGGTTACGAAGCCTTTATTCAAAACGCCTTCTATTCCCATTCCAGCGCACCTTTTTTCCATTCATAGATAAAGCCCACCGTGAGCACCACGATGAACACAAACATCGACCAGAAGGCAAACTGCCCGTGGGAAACCATCAGGTCTTTAAACACCACAGCCCACGGAATCATGAATGCCACTTCCAAATCAAACAAGATAAACAGAATCGCCACCAAGTAGTAGCGCACGTCGAATTTCATACGCGCGTTTTCAAATGCTTCGAAACCGCACTCGAAAGGCGCGTCTTTTTCGGCATAATGGCGTTTCGGGCCGAGCACATTGCCCAAAGTCAGAAACACGACACCGGCTATTAAGCCGATGATGATGAATATCAATACAGGTAAATAGTTTGCCAACATGGGTTTACACCTAAATTTGTTTACATAAAATGCTGGTAAATACTTTCCGATTGTATCTAATTTCAAAAACCTTTAAAAGTTGAAGCGTTAAAAAAATGACGAAAAAAGCTAATAATTTCAATGAATTTTCGATAACGATTATCATTAATTAATATTTAATCAATAACCGTATGCTTTATTTTGTATAAATTTGATTTTTTGTATGAAAAAGTTATTTCCAATAAATTTGATATATTAAAAAAATGATGTTATTTGATTAAAAGCTTGAAAGCCTGAGTTTCTAATCAACGTATTTCGTCCATCAACTTAACTTTTACTACGGCATTGCAGCGCCATGTCGTAATACTCGCATTGTTTTCGGCTTGCGGCCCTGTATGAAAAATGGTTGATTGACTATAAATACTGAAATCCAACAACGGCTTCCGGTGTCATGAGACAAATAACATGTCAGCCTTTCCAAGCACAGGAAATGATTCACTTGTCCGTAAAATAAGGCAGAGGCCGTCTGAATGTTTTCAGACGGCCTGAGACCTTTGCAAAACCCTCAGATGTGGATGCAGTTCAAGGCGTAGCAGCACAGCGAGTGCAGACATATCATATAGATAGGCAAACGAGCGAGCAGCGCACAACGCAGAAATGCGCCGTAGATGGGGGTTTTGCAAAGGTCTCGGCCTCTGCTTTTTTAGTTAAGACAAGAAAGCTTATACGTTGAAACCTTGGCAAGACCGGTTTTGCTTCCGGTTCTGCCGGTTATCGGCTTCGCCTGTGAGAACAACCCTGCCATGTGGCAAAAGCATTGGGTTAATCAACCATGCACCTGATCTTGATTGAGAAACCCGCCGCTTTGGTGCGCCCACAATTTGGCATACAAACCGTTTTTCTCCAGCAATTCGGCATGGCTGCCCTCTTCGACGATACGGCCTTTATCGAGCACAATCAGCCTGTCCATAGCGGCAATGGTGGATAAACGGTGGGCAATGGCGATCACGGTTTTGTTTTCCATCATTTTATCCAAGCTTTCCTGAATGGCGGCTTCCACTTCGGAATCCAACGCGCTGGTGGCTTCGTCGAGCAGCAGAATCGGCGCATCTTTCAGCATCACGCGGGCGATGGCGATGCGTTGCCGCTGGCCACCTGAAAGTTTCACGCCTCTTTCGCCCACATGGGCATCGTATCCCCTGCGGCCTTTGGCATCGGAAAGGTTGGGGATGAAATCGGCGGCTTCGGCTTTTTCGGCGGCCTGATACATTTCTGCTTCGGTGGCATCGGGGCGGCCGTAAACGATGTTATCGCGCACGGAGCGGTGCAGCAGGCTGGTGTCTTGTGTTACCAAGCCGATTTGGGCGCGCAGGCTTTCTTGGGTGATGTCGTTGATGTTTTGGCCGTCGATGGTGATGATACCGCTTTGCGGCTCGTAAAAGCGCAGCAACAGATTAACGATGGTGGATTTGCCTGCGCCCGAACGCCCTATCAGGCCGACTTTTTCGCCCGGTTTGATGGCAAGGTTAAAGCCGTTGAGCAACGGTTTGCCGGCATCATAGGAAAAATCGACATGCTCGAAACGGATTTCTCCGTGCTCCACTTTCAACGGCAGTGCGGCCGGTTTGTCTAAAATGGTTTGCGGTTTAGACAAAGTAACCATGCCGTCATTTACGGTGCCAATGTTTTCAAACAGGCGGGCGGATTCCCACATGATGTATTGCGACAAACCGTTCACGCGTAAAGCCATGGCCGTGGCGGTGGCAATCGCACCGACGCCGACCTGCCCGTGATACCACAGCCAAATGCCCAATGCGGCGGTGGACAAGGTGAGCGACGTATTCACAATAAAATTACAAGTATATAAAGTGGTGGCCAAACGCATTTGCGCATGCACCGTTACCATAAATTCCTGCATGGATTGCTTGGCATAGCCCGCCTCGCGCGCACCGTGCGAAAACAGCTTAACCGTCGTAATGTTGGAATAGGCATCGGTGATGCGGCCGGTCATCAACGAGCGGGCATCAGCCTGACGCTGTGCGGTTTTCGACAACTTGGGAATCAGCACGCGCATCACGGTGCCGAACGCGATAATCCAGCACACGAACGGCAGCAGCAGCCAGCCGTCGAACGCCGCCAGAATCACGCCCGAGCTGATGAAATACACCAGCACATACACCACCATATCGGCCAGTGTCATCACCGTATCGCGCACCGCCAGCGCGGTTTGCATTACTTTGGCCGAAACCCGCCCGGCAAATTCGTCCTGATAAAACCCGAGACTCTGCCCCAGCATCAGGCGGTGGAAATTCCAACGCAAACGCATCGGAAACACGCCTTGCAGGGTTTGCAGGCGCACGTTCGACGCAACGAAATGCCAAAACACGGCAAACACCATCAGCGCGGCCATGCCCGTTAATGCCCAACCCTTTTCCGCCCACAGAGTTTGCGGCGTGTATGCGCCCAGCCAATCGACCACTTTGCCCATAAATTGGAACAGCAGGGCTTCCATGATGCCGATGCCGACAGTCATCAGAGCCAGCACCAAAATCCAGCCGCGCACACCTTCCATGCTGCCCCACAAAAAACGCCACAAGCCTTTTTCAGGCGTTTTCGGCGGCGTATCGGGATAGGGGTCGATACGGGATTCGAACCAGTCAAATATTTTCTTCATCATACTTTCACTGCTTAATCATAACGGCTTGCGGTTTTTTCAGACGGCCTCAGCGGTTGAAACACCCGATAGGCCGTCTGAAAACTATTTCAACAAATTCTTCAAAGCCAAACGCACGCCTTCGCTCACATCGATTCCCGCCGCAATGCCTTTTACTGCGGCTTTGGCTTCGCGCTCGTTGTAGCCCAAGGCCAAAAGCGTGCTGACGATATCGTCGGTTTCGTCCGGCGCGGCAGCGGGGGCGAACAGGCCGGCGGCGGTTTGTTCCGACACCAGCTTGCCGCGCAGTTCGAGCACCATGCGTTCGGCGGTTTTTTTGCCGATGCCGGGCGCGGAAGAAAGCCGTTTCACATCTTCCTGAGCCACAGCCTGCGCCAGTTCGTCCGAAGTCATGGCCGACAAAATACCCAATGCGGTTTTGGCTCCGATACCGCTTACCTTCACCAACTGGCGGAACGTAGCGCGTTCGGCGGAGGTGGCAAAGCCGAACAGCAAATGGGCATCTTCGCGCACCACAAGCTGGGTATAAAGCTGCACGCTCTCGCCAAGCGGCGGCAGCAGATAAAAAGTCTGCATGGATACATCGACTTCGTAACCCACGCCGCCGACATCAATCACGATTTGCGGAGGTGTTTTTTCGATGAGTTTGCCGGTGAGTCTGCTGATCATGGTTACTTCCGTTGGGTGTGGGATGTTGAGTATGAGATTGAAGTTATGGACAATTCTTACCGAGGTCTTTGCAAAACCGCCGGGTGTGGATGCAGCTCAAGGCGTAGCAGCACAGCGAGTGCAGACACATATATAAAGCTAAGCGGGCGGGCAGCACACAACGCAGAAATGCGCCGCAAACGGCGGTTTTACCAAGGTCTTTGGCCGTCTGAAAACCTGTTCAGACGGCCACACATTATACACTTGCCCAAACAAAACGGCCTGCATGATGCAGGCCGTCTGAAAAAGCACAGATTAAAGCGAGGTAAGCAATCTGCCTTTGGCGGTATCCGCATGTTCCTGACGTTGAAACGGGCCGATGCGCACCACATAGTTGCCGCCTTGTTTAACCATAGACACTTTTTCGTTCATGTCGGCTGATTTCAAATGACCGCCGCTGCGCTTCAGATAATCTTGGGCGGCGGCTTTGCTGTTGAAAGTTTTCAGATTGACATAGATATTTCGGGCTTCCTGTTGGGCAAACCTTTCCGAAGCATCGCGCCCCGGCACGATCTGCTCCACACGCACTTTGGCCGTGCCATGTTGGATAAAACCTAACTTTTGTGCGGCTGCCTTTGACACATCAACTACGCGGCTGCCATGAAACGGCCCCCTGTCGTTGATGCGCACCACTACGCTTTTGCCGTTGCTCAGATTGGTTACGCGGGCATAGCTGGGAATGGGCAGGGTTTTGTGCGCGGCGGTCATCGCGTGCATATTGTAACGCTCGCCGCTGGAAGTTTTACGGCCGTGAAACTGGCCGCCATACCATGATGCGCTGCCTGTTTGGCTGAACGAAGAGACTTTCTTTAACGGATTGTAGCGTTTGCCGGCTACTTTGTAGCTCATGTTGGCGGATTTGCTGAGTTTCTCCGCTTTGACAACGGCATCGGCTTGTGCAACGGAAGACGTGCCGAACCCGAATACAAGGGCGGCAACGGTTCCCATAAAGAAGTTTCGTTTGGCTTGGGTCAAAACAAATTCCAATTCTCGAGTTGATAGGGTTTTCAGACGGCCAGCCAAGCAGGTTGTGGGGCTGTTATGCGCCGCCTGTATAACCGTTTTGCCGCCATGCTTCAAACAGCATCACGGCCACGGTATTGGAAAGATTCATGCTTCTGCTGCCCGGCAACATCGGCAGGCGGAGTTTCTGCCCTTCCGGCAAAGTGTCGAGTATCTCTGCCGGCAGGCCGCGGGTTTCGGGCCCGAACAGAAACACATCGCCTGCTTTAAAAGCTGCCGCATCGGGGCGGGTACTGCCTTTGGTGGTCAGCGCGAAAATGCGCCGTCCCGATAATGCTTTCACGCAATCGTCGAAATTTTCGTGTACGGTAATTTTGGCGAATTCGTGATAATCCAGCCCTGCCCTTTTCATTTTGCTTGAGTCCAACGGAAAACCGAGCGGCTTCACCAGATGAAGATCGGCGCCGGTATTGGCGCACAAGCGGATGATGTTGCCCGTGTTGGGCGGGATTTCAGGCTGGTATAAAACAACAGTAAACATATAAATCAATCATTTAAGGTTCGGCACTATGCCCTAATCCGGCAGGTGCGTCAAAAAATTTTCACTATTTTTTCATTTGAACAGAAGCCAATGCCCAGCAAAAAACGGCTGAAGCCCCCGCCTTTCTTAAGGTTGCGGCCAATGCTTCAAAAGTTGCGCCTGTTGTGGTTACATCATCGACCAGCAGAATCTTACGGTTTTTAACATGTTGATTATGCTCATGATTTATTACAAAGGCATGGCGGACGTTTTTTCTTCGCTCTTCGCGCTTCAATGTGCTTTGCGGCACACGATGCCGTCTGAAAACGGTGTAACGGGGCAAAACGGGCAGCCTGTAATGCCTGCCGACCGCTTCTGCCAGCCCTTCCGCTTGGTTAAAACCGCGAAACAGCCGCCTTTCTTTGCTTAAAGGCATGGCCATCACGGCATCTATATCTTCATGCGCCAACCATAGGGGAGCATGATCCAGCATCAAGGCCGACAAGGGGCGTTGCATACTCAAATCGGCCTGATGTTTGAACGCATGAATCATGTTGCTGACGGGCGGTTCGTAATAAACCGACGTCCACAATTTTTCAAAAGGCGGCGGTTTCTGCTGGCATTGCCCGCATAACGCCGCGCCCACGCTGGTTTGCGTGCAGGAAGGGCAGGTATTGGCGGAATCGGTGCGGCATTGCGCCAAATCAGACGCACAACCTGCGCACAGGCCGTCTGAAACGGCGCAAGCATGGCATAATACGCAACATCCGGCACGCTGCCGCCGATTACGCCACCATGAAAGAATATCCATGCAACATACACCCAAGAAAGTTTATCTGATACACGGCTGGGCGGCAAACCGTCATGTTTTCGACGACCTGATTCCGCGCCTGCCCGACGAATGGGATATCCAAGCCCTCAATCTGCCCGGCCACGGCGACGCACCTTTTCACGGCGGGTTCGACGTGGCCGCCGCTGCCGATGCTTTCGCCGCACACATCACCGAACCGGCCTACCTGCTCGGCTGGTCGCTGGGCGGGCTGGTGTCGCTGTATATGGCCGCCCGCCATCCCGAAAAAGTGCGCGGCCTGTGCCTGACGGCCAGTTTCGCCCGCTTTCAGGCCGCGCCGGATTATCCCGAAGGTTTGAAAAATCCTGCGCTGGCAAAAATGATCGAACTGTTTGAGCAAGATTATCACAAATATATGAAACAGTTTCTTCAGTTGCAATTCTTATATGCCAAAGACCAGCATTCGGTATTGGAAAAAGTGTTGCCCGATATTGTGAAACACGGCGCACCTTCGGCTCTGCAAGCGGCGCTAGACGCGGTGGCTGAAGCCGATGCACGCGCTTTTCTTCCGCACATCAACATGCCTTCGCTGCTGATTTTCGGTGCCAAAGATTCCATTACCCCGCCGCGTATGGGCGAGTATCTGCACCGCCATCTGCCGCAAAGCCGCCTGCACATCATAGAAAAAGCCGCCCACGCTCCTTTTTTAACGCAGGCGGCTGAATTTGCCCAAATACTGACAGACTTTGTGGAACGGCCTGAATCCGCTTCAACATAAACAGTGCTGCAATACGGTTTCCAATATACGCTTCACAATATTATTTTCAGACGGCCTCAAGCACTTTCATTCCGTGCATCAGGCCGTCTGAAAACGTTTATTTCAACACCACTTTAATCCAGCGGCTGACCCATTGTTTCTGTTTTTGCTCCATCAAAACAACGGAAGGGGCAAAGTGTTCTTTCGGCATTTGGGCGAATTCAAACACTTTGGGCAGCGGCGTGCCTTTAACGGCGGGATACACCCACATTTCAGACGGCACGGCTTTCTGCACCTCGGCACTTTGCAGATAAGCCACCAGTTTGGTAGCCAGCGCAGGCTGCTTGGTTCCGCGCAATACGGCCGCACCTTCCACCTGACGGAACACGCCGCCTTTCAAAAACAGATTGCCGGTAGGCGGCACGGTATATTTGCCTTTGCTGAAATGCACCTCGGCTGCGGGGCTGGTGGCATAACTCACAATCAACGGGCGCGAACCGCCGTTTTGGGTGAAATCGGTGTAATAAGCGTCGCTCCAGCTTTTGGTTACTTTCACGCCGTTTTTACGCATATCGGCCCACCATTTGAATGCCTGCTCTTCACCCAAGCCGCCGATATTGGCCATCAGGAAAGAGAGGCCGGGGCTGGATGTGCCGGGATTGGGCGTAACCAGCAAATCTTTATAGGCGGGCTTGGCCAAATCTTCGAGAGATTTCGGCAACGGCAGCTTTTTCTCGTCGAACCATTTTTTATCGTAATTCAACACAACATAGGCGTAATCCACCGCCACCGCACCGGGCAGGGAAGCGTTTGCCGGCACCGATGTAGGCTGCTTGTCGGCCAAGATTTTGCTGTGCAGTGCTTTGGTAATGTTGGCATTGTCCAAACCGTACACCGCATCGGCAATCGGACGGGCGCGGCTCAAGATCAGTTTGTTGAGCATTTCATTGGCACTGCCGGCTTCAATCACGGTAAGCTTGGCGTTGTGGTCGCGCTCGAATTTGGCGATGGTTTCTTTGGGCAGGCTGAACGAGCTGTGTACTGCCAGCCTCACTTCTGTTTGGGCGGCTGCTGTTGCAGCAAACAGTAACGCGCCGATTCCCAACAAAAAAGTATGTTTTATTTTCATTTCATATTGTCCGTATCATAATGGTGTGTATTGTGGAATCATGACTTTGAACATGGCCGCGGCCTGCGGCTTTCAAAATCTCCGAACCCGCCGGTTTTTATCATTTATTCAACTTTTTAAACTGAAAAAACGTTTGCAAAATATTTTAAATACTATGATTTGTCAAACTATTTGGTTGTTCGACCTCGACAACACCCTGCATCACGCCGATGCCGGAATCTTCACGCTGATCAACCGCAGCATGACCGCCTATCTCGCCGAAAAACTCGGTTTGGACGAACAAACCGCCTCGAATGTGCGGCAAGACTACTGGCACCGCTACGGCGCCACGCTTGCCGGCCTGCAAAAACACCACCCCGAAATCTGTATCGACGACTTTCTGCGCCGCTGCCATCCGCTCGATGCCATTTTGCCCGCCCTCGTGCCCGTAGAAGGCGCGGCAGAAACTTTAGGCCGTCTGAAAGGTCGAAAAGCCATCTTTTCCAATGCCCCGTCGTTTTATGTGCAGGCACTGGCAGAGGCGATGAATATCACGTCTTGTTTCGATGCTTTATACGGCACCGACGATTTCGGCCTGTTGTACAAACCCCACGCCGATGCCTATCTCAACGTATGCGCCATGCTCGGCACAACGGCAGAATGCTGCATTATGGTTGACGACAGCGCCGACAACCTCCACGCAGCCAAACAACTCGGTATGCGCACCGTTTGGTTCGGCAAACAGGCACACCCGCTGCCTTTTGTAGATTGCGCCGCCGCCGACATGCCCGCGCTGGCCGAATGGGCATCGCAGTATGCATGATGCCCGGCTATCTATCGGATTACATTTTGATTAAAATAGCATCATAACTATCTCTCCCATTATTCTTTCATTAAGGAAACATCATGCGTCATCTTGCCCTTCTTGCCGCACTTGCCATATTGGCGGGCTGTTCTTGGGAAACTTACCAAACCGCCGACGGTCATACCGCTTTAAGACAAAAATATGAAACCGGCACACCCGTGGTGTATCAAGACGGCACTTATTCGCGCAATATGCGCCACAACCAATTCCGCCCCGAACAGCGTGCCGTTACCTCTCAACACAACGAGCACGACATCCGCGGCACGCATTGGCAAAAACCGCATATGTCTTCAGGCAGCAGCGTGCCGGTTAACGGCGCAACGCCCGACACCGCACAATAAACAACATCTACCAATCAGGCCGTCTGAAACACAGTGTTCAGACGGCCTGCAATCCCATTATTACGATTCTTTATTTTTTAGAGAAACATCATGAACCCATCCTCCCTGCACATCGTTATTCTCGCAGCCGGCAAAGGCACGCGCATGTATTCCAAACTTCCCAAAGTGTTGCACGAAATCGGCGGCGAACCGATGGTTCAGCGCGTTATCGACACCGCCGGCAGCCTTCATCCGCAAAGCATCAGCGTCGTTATCGGCCACGGCAAAGAGCAGGTTTTGGCACGGGTCAACCGCGATGTGAACTGGGTGGAACAAACCGAACAGCTCGGCACCGGCCACGCCGTGAAAATGGCCTTGCCGCACCTGCCTAAAGAAGGCCGCACGCTGGTGCTTTACGGCGACGTGCCGCTCACCGATGCAGACACCCTGCAAAAACTGTTGGATACCGCCGGCAACGAAGTCGGCCTGCTGACCGACGTGCTCGACGACCCCACCGGCTACGGCCGCATCATCCGCGACGGCGGCAAAGTGGTGGCGATTGTCGAAGAAAAAGATGCCGACGACTCCCAAAAAGCCGTAAAAGAAACCAACACCGGCATTCTCGTATTGCCCAACGCCAAACTCGAAGGCTGGCTGAACAGCCTTTCCAGCAACAACGCCCAAGGCGAATACTACTTAACCGACCTGATTGCACTGGCCAATTCAGACGGCATCGCCGTACATCCCGTGCAGGTTTCCGCCTCTTACTTGGCCGCCGGCGTAAACAACAAAGTGCAGCTTGCCGAATTGGAGCGCATTTTCCAAAACAATCAGGCGCAAGCCTTGCTCAAAGCCGGCGTTACCCTACGCGACCCCGCCCGCTTCGATTTGAGAGGCCGTCTGAAACACGGCCAAGATGTCGTGATCGACGTAAACGTGGTGATTGAAGGCGATGTCGAATTGGGCGACAACGTAGAAATCGGGGCACATTGCGTGATTAAAAACACCAAAATCGCCTCCGGCACCCAAATCGCCCCCTTCTCGCACCTCGAAGGCTGCGAAGTCGGCGAAGATGCCCGCATCGGCCCGTTTGCCCGTTTGCGCCCCAATGCCAAACTCGCCGCCGACGTACACATCGGCAACTTCGTCGAAGTAAAAAACACCGTGATGGGCAAAGGCAGCAAAGCCAACCACCTCACTTACTTGGGCGATGCCGAAATCGGCAGCAAAACCAATATCGGCGCAGGCACCATTACCGCCAACTACGACGGCGTCAACAAACACAAAACCCATATCGGCGACGAAGTACGCATCGGCTCCAACGTCGTTTTGGTAGCCCCCGTCAAACTGGGCAACAAAGTAACCGTCGGCGCAGGCAGCTCGATTACCAAAAACTGCGAAGACAACACCCTCGTCCTCGCCCGCGCCCGCCAAACCGTGATTGAAGGCTGGATACGGCCGGAGAAAAAATAACCCAAACGGCCATTCTCAATATTCATTACACAAAAGGAAAAAACGATGCCCACGCGTAAAGCAATTGTGGTTGGAGACAGCACTACTCACGGCGGCACGGTAATCGAGGGATCACATTTCATCATGGCCGACAATAAGAATGTGGCCTTGATGGGAGACAAAGTTCACTGCCCGAAGTGCAAAGGAGTTTTCCCTATTATCGAAGGCTCCGACCGGATGTTTGGTGCAGACGGAAGAGGTGTTGCGCTGGAAGGCATGAGAACCGCCTGCGGAGCGAATTTAATCGGTTCACAATCGTTAATTTGGGTGGATGACGGACAAGGAGACGGTTCGATAAACCGCTCTTCTCCGCCAGCAGCAAAAAATTTTGCCGAAACCGGCAAAATTTACGCAGACCGCTTTCTGTTAAAAAGCGAACACAATATCCCTTATAAGAAATTTGATTACGAAATCAAACTTTCAGACAGCTCGATTCACACGGGCATAACCGATGAAGGCGGCCATACCCAAACCATAAAAGCCGACGAGGCTTTGGAAATTGTAGAGATCAACATTTCCGCAGAAGTATTGGACGCCTGCTGCTCGTCGCATGCCATGCTGGCAGAAATGAACATACCCAACCCCTTTCGCGGCAATGACATAAACATCCCCGTTATAGACGACATAGGCGAAATGGTGAGCCGTTCCCGTAAGCGTCGGGTCAAAATAGGGTTCCCCAAAATCGAAAGCAGCCGTCTGAAACTGACTCTGGCCGTTGCAGGCAAAGCCGCAAAAGCCGTTACCCGGATTCAAAAAAGCCGCAGCCTTACCCAAGGGGAAATCGATTTGGCCAAACAGGTATTTAAAGACTCCATCGACTATACCAAAGTAAAAGTGCATAAGGGTGAGTATCTGCTATGGGTTCAAGACAACCATACCGCCATGACGCCCAATGGTGAGATGTATTTTCCTGAAGAGATTTATAAAGAAGATTTTTCACAAGTTGACCAAAGATTTTTTATTCATGAAATGACACATATATGGCAATATCAATTGGGATATGATGTTGAAAAAAATGGATTATTATTAGCTGCTCAAGGAGGGTACATTAATAATGCAGCATATAGATATAGTTCTATAATTTCAAAACAGTCTGATTTATCCGAATTTAATATGGAACAGCAAGCAGATATTGTTGCGGATTATTTTATTGCTAACATACATAATAAATCAGTCGCAAAAAAAGACTTTGAAAGAGTGTTAGAAAAGTTTATCAAAAATCCTAAAGATACCGATTTAAAACCATCCACTAATAATTTTGTATAGAATCAAGACATTATCATGATTTAATATTATAAAAACCGGTTAAGGAAGTTATAAATGAGTAGGATATGGATCATTTTAATGTTTATATTGTTTTCAAATTCAAAGTTGTTTGCTATGTCCAGCCCTTTATTACCTGATGGGGTAGTTAATATCATTTTGAAAAACGGTAATCCTTGCTTCTTTTTAAACAATGAAAAAAAAATAAAGAGCTTGACAATAATTAAAAGCAACATGGTTAAGGCTCAAGAAATAATAATCCCTGATAATCAGACAGTTGGATATAATATGAGAAATTGTGTTGAATATAATCAAGATGAAATATCTGTTTTGCAAGACAACACTATCTATTCCGGCTTTATTCATAGCAATTTCAACAACAAACCCCATTCTTTTTTGTTTTGTATAAAAAAAAATAAACATTCTTCTCGCATAGTAAGTATCGAAAAAATTCGAGATTCAAAAGGAAGCAATACGGGTAAAATCAAATGCTCTGATAAAGATTGGAAACCACAAAAATACTATGGCGGGATATTCGGCTGGCTGGAGAAATTAAAGGACTCTATCTTCAATAAAGATATTATCGAATATAAATAACATACTTTCTTCCCCAGTAATGACATAAACATCCCTGTTATAGACGACATAGGCGAAATGGTGAGCCGTTCCCGTAAGCGTCGGGTCAAAATAGGGTTCCCCAAAATCGAAAGCAGCCGTCTGAAACTGACTCTGGCCGTTGCAGGCAAAGCCGCAAAAGCCGTTACCCGGATTCAAAAAAGCCGCAGCCTTACCCAAGGGGAAATCGATTTGGCCAAACAGGTATTTAAAGACTCCATCGACTATGCCAAAGTAAAAGTGCATAAGGGTGAGTATCTGCTATGGGTTCAGGATAATAATACTGCCATGACACCTAATGGAGAGATGCATTTTCCTGATAAAACTTACAAAAATGATTTTTCAGCGACCACTCAACCTAGCGATAAGCATTTGTTCATACATGAAATGGTTCATGTATGGCAGTATCAACTTGGCTACGATGTTAAAAAAGCAGGGTTGGTGATTGCAACCCAAGGAGGTTACAAAAACTCTGCTGCTTATAAATATGATAACGATATTCTTGAAAAAAAAGATCTGTCAGAATTTAATATGGAGCAACAAGGTAACATTATTGCTGACTATTATATGTTCACCCAAGGAGTTGATTTTAGACCATCCACATCTCAACAAAATAGAGAAAGAGTTTTAGCTAAATTTAAAGTGAACCCTAATGACAGTAATCTGTTGCCCAAAACAACAGTATTTTAGTTAGGAAATATCATGAATAATTTTAAAAGCGTGATATTTTTATATTTACTACTATATTCTAATTTCGTTCTTGCTGTTTCACAGGCGATCATGCCTGACGGGATAGCAAGAGTGATAGTAAAAAATAACTTACCTTGTGTTTACTTAAGCAATGGCAAGAAAGTTTCCCGAGTAACATTTACGGGAGCGCAAGTTGGATATATTGATAAAAGATCAATTGATAAATATGGAAATAGCCAAGAAAGCTGTATTTTCTATAATAAAAGCATAAATGAGCTTAAATATAAGCAACCATATTATATTTTTGTAAGTAATGAAGATACAGATGGAAGTCTTGATAAGGCTCATTTTGTTCAATTTTGTATTGAACAAAATGAAAACCGTATCAAACTAGTCAATGTTAATACTGATGAAAATGGTGGAAACTGCTCCAATCAGGACTGGAAGCCACAAAAATACTACGGCGGACTATTCGGATGGTTAGAAAAATTGAAAGACTCTATTTTGAATAAAGATATTGTTGAATATAAGTAGGCTGATAAAGGTTAAACCATGATTTAACAATAGGGCAAAAAGGCACAATACTGCTAATGCATATTTGGATACTCTATTTAACATTTAACCAAAATAGCATTCGGCATCGAATGTTTTTTCTAGTTGAAGTGAACCAAAAAGAAGCTCAACCAGCCAAATGATTTATTTTCCCTTAACCTTTCCCGTCAGGCCGTCTGAACGTCAGCCGGGCTGATTTCTTCCAACCACTTGATACTAAGGAACAATTATGTGCGGTATCGTCGGCGCCATCCGCGCCAACCACAATGTAGTGGACTTTCTCACCGACGGCTTGAAACGCCTCGAATACCGGGGTTACGACTCTTCGGGCATCGCCGTCAATTCAGACAACAAAATCAAACGTGTGCGCCGCGTCGGCCGCGTCGCCCTGATGGAAGAAGCCGCCAAAGAGCGCGGCATGTTCGGCCATATCGGTATCGGCCATACACGCTGGGCCACTCACGGCGGCGTTACCGAACCGAATGCCCACCCCCATATTTCGAGCGGCACGATTGCGGTGGTTCACAACGGCATCATCGAAAACTTTGAAGAAGAACGCGCCCGCCTGCAAAAACTCGGCTATGTGTTTGAATCGCAAACCGATACCGAAGTGATTGCGCACAGCGTAACCCACGAATATCTGCAAAACGGCGACTTATTTGCCTCCGTAGAAGCCGCCTGCAAACGCTTTCACGGCGCATTTGCCATTGCCGTGATGGCACAAGACAACGCCGACCACATGGTAGTGGCGCGCATGGGCTGCCCGCTGCTGGTGGCCTTCGGCGAAGACGAAACCTTTATCGCCTCCGACGTTTCCGCCGTGATCGCCTTCACCCGCAACATCGCCTACCTTGAAGACGGCGACATTGCCCTCTTGAGCGCCAAAGGCATCGAAAAACTGATTGATAAAAACGGCCAACCCGCCGAGCGCAAAGTGAAAGTATCCGAATTGTCGCTGGCTTCGCTCGAACTCGGCCCGTACAGCCACTTCATGCAAAAAGAGATCCACGAACAGCCGCGCGCGATTGCCGATACCGCCGAAGTATTCTTGGAAGGCGGTTTCGAGCCGGAAAACTTCGGCGGCAAAGCGCGTGAAGTGTTCAACGAAATCGACAGCATTAAAATTTTGGCCTGCGGCACATCCTATTATTCTGCATTAACCGCCAAATACTGGCTGGAAAGCATCGCCAAAGTGCCGACCGACGTGGAAATCGCCAGCGAATACCGCTACCGCGACGTGATTGCCAACCCCAAACAACTGGTGATTACCATTTCCCAATCGGGCGAAACCCTCGACACCATGGAAGCCTTGAAATACGCCCAGTCGCTCGGCCACAAGCACAGCCTTTCCATCTGCAACGTGATGGAATCCGCCCTGCCGCGCGAAAGCGAATTGGTGCTGTACACCCGTGCCGGTGCCGAAATCGGCGTAGCGTCCACCAAAGCCTTTACCACCCAATTAGTAGTATTGTTCGGCTTGGCCGTTACCTTGGGCAAAATGCGCGGCCACGTTTCTGATGCCCAAGCCCACAGCTACACCGAAGAACTGCGCCAACTGCCCGGCAGCATCCAGCATGTGATGAATCTCGAGCCGCAGATTGCCGCTTGGGCACAAAAATTCGCTTCTAAAAACAGCGCATTGTTCCTCGGCCGCGGCATCCACTACCCGATTGCGCTCGAAGGTGCGTTGAAGCTGAAAGAAATCACCTATATTCATGCCGAAGCCTACCCCGCCGGCGAACTGAAGCACGGCCCGCTGGCCTTGGTGGATGAAAATATGCCGGTGGTGGTGATTGCGCCCAACGATATGCTTTTGGACAAAGTGAAAGCCAACATGCAGGAAGTCGGCGCGCGCGGCGGCGAACTGTTTGTGTTTACCGACCTCGACAGCAACTTCAACGAAGACCAAGGCGTGCACGTTATCCGCACTCCACGCCATGTCGGCGTGTTGTCTCCGATTGTTCATACGATTCCGGTTCAGCTTTTGTCTTACCATGCCGCGCTTGCTCGCGGCACCGATGTAGATAAGCCGCGCAATCTGGCTAAATCGGTTACGGTGGAATAACATTTAACCGCTTTAAAACCCATTGAGGCCGTCTGAAAAGCCATTTTTCAGACGACCTCAATGGGTTTTAATATATCCGACATTTTTTATTAAGGAAACGCATAGAAAAATTTATTTTGCATTGTTGTTTAGGCCGCTGAAACCCCCAAATATGGATGCAGTTCGATGCGTATAGTCAATCAACACATTTTGATTAAGCGTCTAAGTTTATTTGGGCTGGCAAGCAGTAGTATTCCACACATCAACAGCTCAAAACATGCAGAATGATTCTTTTTATAACAACATGAATTTACATAATTACCCGTACACGTTTTCTGCGGGTTGCCACACAACACATCCGCTCTTCAGCCTGCCAAACTTTTTATTAACAAATAAACAAACAGATCGAAATAGAATAAATAAGTTTAATCAAACAAATTTCTTTTGAGAAACCGTTTAAATTATTTTAATAATTTATTAGGTCAATTTATGCAATTAATATAAAAAGCATTCAAGTTAATATGTTTTTATGCAAAAAGCCTATAAATATATGGCAAAATAATGACGAATAACTGTAAAACATTGCATCATTAACTTTAACCCTAATTTAAAATTAAATAAAAAATGGCAACACACAGAAAACCTATAATCATTTCTATATTTAATATTCAGAATTCAAATCCATCATGCTCTCACGTTTATTGATTATCTGTTTTCTCTTGTGTCTCCCCATCGCCATTGCTCTATTGTCGCAACAGATGACCCGCAAGGTTGAGCCGCCCAAACTGCCTTCTTCAGTAGTAGAAGTAAAACTCAATACCCGTCAACACATTCGTGCCGAGCGTTTGCCCGATCAGGAAGTACCGGCGTTTTATACTCCGCGCTCAGTCAAACACATCAATCCTCTGGATGAAGGTGAATACAACCCCAATCCGTCACCGAACAAAAAATAAAAAAACAAATACGCCGCACCTTATCAACCCTTCGATCGAAAGACCGTCAGTCTATGGATTACAACAAGCGTAAAAAACTGCTCGAAATGCCTTCTACCGCGCGCTGGCGCATTGTGGGATGGATTTTACTGACCACTGCATTGATGATTTTGATTTTGATCTTAACCGCACGCTCGATTTTTATCCGGCAGGTGCATGTAGAAGCCAATATGGCGATTATCCAAGAAGTGCAGGAATTTAATGCCTTTGCCAAAGAAGCTGTCGACCCCCGTACCCATAGGCCGTTTTCTTCCATTACCGGCTTGATGGAGCGTTATCTCGAACGCCAAACACCCGACAGAGGAGAAGCCTTCATCGCCATTACACCCACGGATGTGTTGGTGGTAGATAACGCCGGTAACGATGCCGGCGAACGTTTAGCAGCCAACCGCGAACGGTTAAATGCCCTTTTGGACAGCCCTAAAAATTCAGGTCTGGAAAGAACGCCCGACGGCCAATTGCGCTGGGGTAAAAGCGTGATCGAAGGGCAAGGCCAAAGAGGGGTTTTATTGGTTGCGCAGTTTGTGAAAAACAATATTGATGCCGTTCACCGCAATATGCTGATTTTATTCGGCGTTATGTTGGGCGGCCTGCTGTTGACCGCATTAATCGCCTGGCTGGTGGCCGGGCAGATTCTGGCACCAATCAAGCGTTTTACCCGTTTTTCCGAAAATATCGATGCTTTCAATTTAGATACCCGCCTGCCGGAAGATGAAGGGACGGAAGAGCTTTCCCGTTTGGCACGTTCGCTAAACAATATGCTTGACCGCTTGGGTAACGCCCATCTTGAGCAAAAGCATATTCTCTATGCCGTTCTTCAACAAATACAAGAGCATACACATACTTTGCAATATCTCGAACGCCAATATCCGGCAGATTCTTCCTTACCGCCTTTATTTAAAGAAATGTTGGAGAATATGCAGCGTCTGAGCCGCAACTTGGAACTGCTGCTCGAGAGTGGCAATCCTGATTTTCTGCATTATCAAAAAACCAAACTGGATGACATGACCTACCGTTTGGCCAAGCAGTTACGCGATATGTATCCTGCACACAAATGGGAAGTGGCCGAGGTAGCGAATATCCATGTGCCTATGGATCCCCAACGTATTTTGCTGGCTATGCACCACCTTGCCCACAATGCCACCGAACACGATGATTCCGGCGAAGCCATCGAGCTGGGTTCTTCTATCCGGCACCTGCCCGACGGCAATTCTATGGCCAGCTTTTGGATAGTCAACCAAGGACTGCCCTTAAGCGACGAAACAGTAGCCGCAGTATTTGAACCTGCTGTCCACAAACATGACCCGAGTAATGCAGATGCCCCGCGTATGGGTATCGGTTTGGCAGTGGTTAAGGCGCTTGCACATGCCCACGGCGGTTATGCGTGGGTGGAGTCAGGCTCCGAACGCGGTACGGTTTTCGGTATCGACATCCCGCTTACCCGCCTCTCTGAAGCAGGTAAAGCGGAAAATGTTCAGGCAAAAGCCATTGAAGCAATGCAGCAGGAGCAATAAATGCGTGAAAACAATTCAGGCATGGGCGGTTTGCCGCCCAAACAATCGGATTCGGTGTTTTACCGCACCCGTTCATCGCTAAACCTACAAGATGCGCGTCAAACAAAAAAATCAGATACCGAACGCCAACAGGAGGAGCCGACATTTTTTGAACGTTTGGCGCTGCTGAAAAAAGACTTTACCCGCAAACATCTGGTTGCCGTGATTGCGGCTACCGCTATCGTGCTGATGATTATCTGGTGGGTAAGCATATCTGTGGAAGGTGTCGGAGGTGCAGACGCGCTGAGTACAGAAGGTGCGGTAACGCTGTCGGTATTTGCAATGGCGGTGTGGTTTTGGATTTTCACCAACATCGACGACACTTATGTTGCTTTGGGTGCAGCCATTTTGCTCGTCTTCATGGGCGTACTGCCCGAAAAAGCCTTGTTCGACACCTTGGGAGACGATACGGTTTGGCTGCTGCTCGGTGCCTTTGTGATTGCTGCCGGAATCACATCCTCGGGCTTGGCCACGCGCGCCGCCGCATTTATCGTTACCGGCGCGCAAAACGCCCGCCAGTTAATGCATTTGAGCAGTGCCGCATTAGTCGCCACGGCTTTTGCCGTTCCCTCCACATCGGGGCGTGCGGCTCTGGCCATGCCTGTGTTCGTGGCATTGGCTTCCGTATTGCGTAACCGCCCGTCGCTGGTCTTATCGCTCGCTTTGCTGTTTCCGTCTGTTATTCTGCTTTCGGCGGTAGGTTCGTACTTAGGCGCGGGCGCACATCTGATCACCAGCCAGATTCTGGCCGCCAGCGATTTTCCTTCGTTTTCTTTTACCAACTGGATGCTGTACGGCTTGCCGTTGGCTGTGGTGTCCAGCGTGATCTGCGTTGAGCTGATTCTGATGCTGTTTACATCCAAAAAAGACAGAGCCATGCAGCTGAGTATTTCGGCCAACGACCTGCAAAGCCATACCACCATTCCCATCAAGGGCAAATTAACACCCGCGCAAGTAAAAGTTTCTTGGCTTGTCGGCATTGTTATCGTGATGTGGTGTATGGAACCCGTGCATGGAATCCACCCTGCCGTTATCGCACTGGCGGGCGGGCTGATTATGAGCAGCAACAGCCTCGGCGTGGTCAGCTTGGGCAAAGCACTCAAATCGGTACCGTGGTCGTTGCTGATTTTTATGGCGGCAACTTTGGCGATGGGATCGGCGTTGGTTACATCAGGATCGGCTGCTTGGGCGGCCGGCAGTATGCTCGGTTCGATAAAAAGCACCGGCACCACGGCAGCCGTATTGTTTACCGTAACGATCGTGTTGATTTCAACCGTTGCCCATTTGGTTATCCAATCACGCTCGGCACGCTCCGCGGTGCTGATTCCGATTGTGGTATCGCTTGCGCCCGAAGTAGGGGTTTCCGCCGTGGCCGCCGCCTTTGCATCCACAGCCGCTGCGGGCTTCTGTCATACGCTCAGCAGCTCGGCCAAGCCTATGGCGCTTTATGCAAAATTGGAAGATATGCCGACTTATTCGGCCAAAGACCTGTTGCGGTTGAGTGCATGGCTCGCTCCTATCAGCGTGATTCTTGTTCTGCTTTTCACATTCTTCATCTGGCCGATGATCGGAATGCCTCTGTTTGTTCAACCCTAAAATAAAAACGATCGATTTATGCTCACAAGGGGATGTTTAGCCGTTGCTCGTTTAACGGGTAATGATTTTATTTGCGGATAGCGTCCGAAAACGCCCATACGCGCAGAATGCAGGCAGGCTTGTTCAGACGGCCGAGGCCGTCTGAACAATCTCAAACAGCCGCGGACTTATCCGATTTATCTGAGGAGTACATTTTATGAACACATCCATCCCGCAACATATTCTGGTTGCACCGGCCGGCTTTAAAGAATCGCTAGATGCCAACTCGGTAGCCAAAGCCATATCGGCAGGCGTGCGCCGTGCCATTCCCGGCGCTTATATCAAAGCCATCCCCATGCCCGACGGCGGAGAAGGAACCGCTGCCATGTTGGCCGAATCCACCGGCGGCAGATTGGTTTACCAAACCGTTGTGGGCCCGGTCGGCGAACCGGTTGACTCGCATTTTGCCTTATTGGGCGGCAACTCCAAAGGCGTGGCCGTTGTTGAAATGGCTGCCGCGGCAGGTTTGCGCTTGGTTCCGAGAGACATGCGCGACCCGACCATTACCACTACATACGGCGTAGGCGAGCTGATTTTGGCTGCGTTGGAACACGACATCCACACCATTCTGATAGGTTGCGGCGACTCGGGCACCAGCGACGGCGGCTTAGGCGCATTGCAGGCATTGGGCGTTAAAATTACCGATGCCTCCGGCCAAGAGTGCGGTTACGGAGGCCGCCATCTCGCCCAAGTGGATAAAATCGACATGAGCGGCCTGCCTCCCGCACTACGCGACGGCAAAGTTAAAATCGTGATGGCTTTAAACGCCCACAACATTCTCACCGGCGAGCGCGGCGTAGCACGCGTATTCGGCCCGCAAAAAGGTGCCACGCCTTCGCAGGTCGAAGAACTGGAGCGCGGCTTTCTCAACTGGGCCGAAAAACTTTCGCAATATTGCCTGCCGCAAGCCCAATCAACAGATTTTTTCAAAGGTGCGGGCACCGGCGCATCGGGCGGCTTGGGTGCAGGTTTGGCCGCTATCGGCGCACAACTCGTCTCGCGGTTTGAAGCACTGCTCGACTCCGGTTTGGCCGGTTTCGATTTGAACAGCCTGCTGAAAAAAGCCGATTTGGTTATCACGGCGGAAGGTGCCATCGATTTTCAGACACCGCGCGGCAAAGTACCCGCCGAAATTGCATGGCGAGCAGGCAATATCGGCGTGCCTGTTGTGGCTTTGGCCGGCACATTGGGTAAAGGTGCGCAAGACGTTTACGATATCGGTATTGATGCCATTGCCTCTATCGTGCCGATTCCGATGAGTCTCGAAAAGGCGATCGACGAAGGCGAAAGGTTACTGATCGAAGCCACCGAACGTTTAACACGCACCCTTCTGCTCGGGGCGGCAATGGCAACCCGCCGCATGAATAAAGAAAATTATGAATGGTAAATAAGCCGGCAAGCAAACAGCCGCCCGCCGCTTGCAACACTTCAAAACCGAAGCGGCGAAGGAAACGGGCCAACCGATAAGCGGTTTTATCTTGGTTTTTTCCTTGCTGCTTAAGATATGCTTAGATGAGACCTTTGCAAAACCCTCAGATTGTGAGTTTGAGTGCTGCACTCTGACCGCATAGCCAACCGGCTTAAACTAAGATGTACGTTCGTTATACTCGAGCTTACCCGGGTATAACGAACGTACTGTTTTTTTAAGTTCGCTTTGGATTTAGGGTGTTGCGACACGGGCGGGTTTCAGGTGAACGTTTTCCGCTTGGGTTTGGTCGTCTGAAATGTGAAAGTCGGCCTGCTCCCAAACATCATTCAGCAGCTGGCGGTAGTTTAAGGTATAGCTGCCGGCTTCCAGTTTAAACACGGTAAAATCGGCGGCAGGCGGAATATACAGTGTGCGGATGGCGTTTTTTTGATCTGCCGGATAAATCTGTACAAACACAGCCGAGCGGTTGGTGCCGTTGTTGATTTTCACCATACCGTTGCCGTGTTCGGCCAAAACGGGATAGCCTGCCAAATATTGGGCAAATTCGGGGTAAGACGCCGCAGCATCTTCGCCGCCGCGTGTTTGCGGCATATCGGATACGGCTTGGCGCTGTTGGCCTGCCAGCCAAAACAATCCCCCCAACACCATCAGAAAAAACACCAACCCCAACCACAAACGGCGTTTATGCAGGGTTTGATGCAGCACATTATCTGTTTCAGAATCTGTTTCAGACGGCCTTGATGCGGGCGGTGCTGCCGAGTAGTCTTCTGCGGCGGTGGCTACGGTATTGACAGTATGGCCATGCTTTTGCGCGGCTATCCACTCATCGTGGGCGCGGCGTTGGTCGGGGTCGGAGAGTACCGCATACGAGCGGTTGATCAAGCTCATGATGCGGTCGGCATCAGGGTTGTCGTGATTTTGATCGGGGTGGTATTTCTTGCAGAGCGAGCGGTAAGCTGCGCGAATCACTTCAATCGGCGCATCCTGCGAAACTTTAAGATTGTCGTAATGGGTGCGTATTCGCTTCGACATAGTGCCTGCTGAAAATGGATTGGGATGGAATGAAAAAGTGATTATATAGCAAAGCCCTTGAAAGGCGATTGAATATGGCTGCTTAACTTAACTTTTACTACGGCGTTGCTGCCTTGTATGTAAGATTAAGTTGATTGACCATATTAGAGTGCGGATTTCATAAACATTGCAGCCGGAGTTGTCTGCTCCGGCTGCAAAATAAAGCGGCAAAGTATCTGCCCATACGGCAAACCGCTCTGCTCTGATGCTTAGAAGGTTTTTTCCAGCGTAACAAACCATTGTTTGTTTTGACGGGAATAAAATAAGGGAATATTGCTGTCGATTTTCTGATATTGGAAATTCAACTTGGGCGTAATCCCGTAAACATGCAGGCTGCGGTGCCACACGGCGATATTGGCCTGATATTCTTTATCGCGGCGTTTAACGGCGAAAAACTGGTTGGGCGCATCGAAACGGCGGTGGGTATAGCGCAGATTGACCCGTGTACTCAAGCCGTTTTGCCATTCTTTCAATACGCCTGTCCGCACGCCTTGGCGTTTGGACGATTCTTGCGCGTCTTTCGCATGTTCGCGGCCGTAATCCACACCGCCGTAAACCATCAAATTGGCTTTGGGCAGCCATGCCGCAGTTAGGGAAGCATTGTTCAGACGGCTGTCGAAACGTTTAGACTGATAATCGCGGGCATAGCGTTTCTGCACATGGCTTAACGAACCGACAACCTGCCAATTGTCGTTCAGCCAGCGACCGTATTGGGTGGATGCGCCGAAATTGCGGCTGTATGCTTCGCCGCCCAAACGGTGATAGCCTACGAAAGGCACGGCTGAAAACCATTGGCGGATTTGCTGGTTTTTATAGCCCGCTCCAAAACGAACGCTTTGTTCGCTGTAATCGCGGTTATCCCAATACCACACGCCGTCGAATGATGCCTGAGTGGTGAGATAGTGGTTGCCGGTGAGGCTCCAATCACGGTCGGCAGAAAAATTGTAGCTCAAGCCGTTGGCGGTTTTCGGAAGGGAATCTTGATTGCGCTCCAAGCGTTTTCCGCCGGGCGTATCGATATAACGCGCAGAAGAAGCGTTGTTTACGTTGTCGTTACGGGTATATTGCATGCCGGCATTGATTTCCCAGCCTTGCTGTTTCTGAATGCGGGCAAGGTAAATATCGGCAAGCGCACGCGCTTGGGGCGAAATATCGTCTGCCTTTACGCGCTCGAATTGGTCTTTGGCGGCCTGATATTGCTTGTTTTCATACAGCATGCCTGCCAAGTCGAAACGCACATAGCTCAAATCGGGATGTGCGGCAATGATGCGGCGGTAAGCGGCAATGGCTTGGGGATGTTTTTTTTGTGCGCGCAGCAAAGCACCGTTTGCATAGTCGTATAACACGGCATCGTGCTGCGGCAGGCTGCGGTAAAGCGGCAGCAAAGCTTCCAACAACGGCCAATTCTGACCGTGTATCGCCTGCTCGATCAGTCTGGCGGTGAGTTCGGGATTTCGGCGCAAATCGCTTTCATCAAGATGCACCGACTCCGATTTTTCGGCCTTACCCGTTTGAACCGAAGCCGCTACTTCGGGCTTATCTGTTTGAGGCTCGGCAATGTTTAATTGATTGTCGCCGAACAATGGCGGAGGAGGCGGCGGGGGTGCATCGGCCAGAGCTGCCGCCGATACGCCTGTCGACAATATGATAAAAAGATATTTATACATGGTTTATTGTCCGAAAGGCCGTCTGAAACGGTTCAGACGGCCTTTTTTGCTTGGTTTGGTTAAACGAAAATCCATTCAAATGTAAATATAACGCAAAAATATATTTTCAAATATTAACAAACATTCGGCCATGTGCCTACTTTCAGACACACTTTTCATCGAAACATTATGCAGCCGCGCCACATCGGCCACAAAACGGCATGTGCGCGGCAAAACGATTCATAAACGCAGCCGAATCATTTAAACTCTTTATTTTTTGCGGTGACACGCGATGAAGCGTCTGCTTTCTTCCTTACCTATATGGATCATTCTGGCCGATATGGTCTATACATTCGCGTTGAGTATCCTACAAAGTTTCAATCTCACGCAAACCCGTCTGCCCAAAGACGGGCTGCCCGTTGCGCCCGATATCGCGTTCAGCGGTTTACAGGTTGTAGCCAACGGCGGCATGGCTTTGATTATCGGCTTCGGGCTGTTCGTTTTGCTGCAGCTGAACCGTTCCGTATTGCAAAACCGCCCGTTTTCCATCGGTGTTTTCCGAACATTGGGGCTGATTGCCGTATTGGCCTTCAGCCTTCCCGCCTTGTGGGAATGGCTGTGGGCGGTGATCAAACTGGCCGGCGGGCGCAATACTTTTCATTTAGACTCGCCCCGCTATTTGATCGTTGCAGCCTGCCAACCCTTGGTTGCCTGCTTGTGCGTATGGCGTTTGTGGGGGTGGTACCGCATGCGTTCCAATACGATACCGCCAATTAACGGTTAAATGTTTTCAAGCAATGTTAAAAACCGCTAGGCGTGAAATTTTTGGTATTTTCTTTTACACTAAGCCTTATCAACCCCACTCGTGAAAGCACACTTATGAACCTGTTAAAAACATCCCTGCCTTTAGTAGCCTTACTTGCTTTGGCTGCCTGTAAACAAGAAACGGCCGCGCCGGCGGATTCCGCCGCACCCGCAGCCGGTTCCGCCGTTGTCACCGCAACAGCCGCCTCTGCCGCCTCTGTGCCTTTGGCCGCGGAAAAAGATGCCCAATGGCAGTCTTACCAATGCCACGACGGCTTAACGTTGAGCGCACGCTATTTCGACGACAACGGCAAGCCTGCCGCCGAAGTGCGTTTCGACAACCAAACCTTCAAATTGCCGCACAGCAGCGAATACAGCAACCAAGATTTGATTGCGTTTAGCGACGGCTCGCACACTTGGACGGTGAGCAACCAATATCAAACCGATTTATATAAAGAAGACAACGGCTTCTTAGTCCGCCATGAAAAACAGCAGGTGAACAGCGAAGTGATGTCTGTGGACGACACAATGGTCAAAAACTGTATGCCTGCCAAGTAAGCGGCAAAGCCGAAACGGATCGGCACAAATAAAAAAGACTGCATTATGCAGTCTTTTTTATCGCTTATCTTCAAAAGCGGATTAACGCTTGAACATATTGCCGAATTTTTGGTTGAATTTGTCCACACGGCCGGTGGTGTCAACGATTTTTTGTTGGCCGGTGTAGAAAGGATGGCACAAAGAACAAACCTCGATATTGAAGTTTTCTTTTTCCATAGTAGAACGGGTAGTGAATTTATTGCCGCAAGAGCAAGTTACGTTAACTTCGCGGTAATCGGGATGAGCATTTTGTTTCATTTGGGTTTCCTTTTGGTTGGCGGGCATAGGGGTTGTGCCTATGCTTCAAAATAAGCCGCGTAGTATTTCTTTTTTTTTGCTTTCTGTCAAGGAGATATTGCGTGTTGCGGTTTAATCTGCCGCGTTTTTTTGCTAAAATCGCTACATTCGGCCGTTATACGGTAAGAGACTTTTTACCCTTTCTGCCATAATGATTAATACAGGCCGTCTGAAACTTTTTCAGACGGCCTTACAACGGAATATGCTTTATGTCTTACCAACAAATCACGATTGCTGTAAAAGACCACTCTGCCGAACGCCTTGCCGATGCGCTGATGGATCACGGCGCACTTTCCGCCGCAATTGAAGACGCTTATGCGGGTACGGCCAATGAGCAGGCCATTTTCGGCGAGCCGGGTATGCCGGCCGAACAAATATGGCAGCAAAGCAAAGTGATTGCCCTGTTTGGCGAACACACGGATGTTGCGCCGATTGTGGCGGCAGCCGCCCAAGATTGCGGCCTAACCGTGAATGCTTACGAAACCGAGCTGCTGCCCGAACAGGACTGGGTAAGGCTGACGCAGGCGCAGTTTGATCCGATTAAAATTTCCGACCGCTTGTGGATTACCCCTTCTTGGCACGAAGCCCCCGACCAAAATGCCGTTAATTTACAGCTTGATCCGGGTTTGGCATTCGGCACCGGCAGCCACCCGACCACGCGCCTGTGCCTGCAATGGCTCGACAGCCGTCTGAAAGGCGGAGAATCGGTGTTGGACTACGGCTGCGGTTCCGGCATTCTCGCCATTGCCGCCTTAAAGCTCGGTGCCGGCGAAGCCGTTGGCGTGGATATCGACGAGCAGGCCATCCGCGCCAGCAACGACAATGCCGCCCAAAATAATGTTGATGCGCGCTTTTATCTGCCCGATGCAATGCCTCAAGCCCAGTTCGACGTTGTGGTTGCCAACATCTTGGCCAATCCGCTGCGTATGCTCGGCAGCCTTCTGGCAGAGCGCACCAAACAGGGCGGCCGTATTGTTTTGTCGGGCATTCTCGAAGAACAGGTGGAAGAAATGAGCGGCATCTACGCCGAATGGTTCGACATGGCTCCGGCACAGACTGATGAAGGCTGGGCATGCTTGAGCGGCGTAAAACGCTGATCAGGCCGTCTGAAAAGCAACCGCACACATGGCAACCCGAACCACGCGTATTTTAGGCATAGACCCCGGCAGCCGCGTTACCGGCTTCGGCGTGGTAGATGTGTGCGGCCGCGAACATTTTTATGTGGCGTCCGGCTGCATCAAAACCCCGCCCGACGCACCGCTCGCCGAACGGATTGCCGTGATTGTGAAACACATCGGCGAAATCGTTACCCTCTACCGCCCGCAGCAAGCCGCCATCGAACAGGTATTTGTGAACGTGAACCCAGCTTCCACGCTGATGCTGGGGCAGGCGCGCGGCGCGGCGATGGCAGCTTTGGTAATGCGTGATTTACCTGTATTCGAATACACCGCCCTGCAAGTAAAGCAGGCCGTAGTCGGCAAAGGCAAAGCGGCCAAAGAGCAGGTGCAGCACATGGTGGTGCAGATGCTGAATTTATCCGGCACACCGCAAGCCGATGCCGCAGACGGTTTGGCTGTTGCGCTTACTCACGCTTTACGCAACCACAGCCTTGCCGCACAACTGCAACAAGGCGGCCTGCAAATTAAGCGCGGCAGATTCCAGCCTTGATTTATCGCTTATAATCCCTTTTCGCCATCCCATCAGGCCGTCTGAAAACCTGCCATGAAATTTGCCTTTGCCGTTCTCTATTTAATCCAGCTGCTGCCCTTCGGCGCAATTCAGAAACTGGCCGATTTTATCGGTTGGCTGGCCTATTACGCCGTCGCACCGCGCCGCCGTGTCGGTACGGTGAATCTGCAAAAATGCTTCCCCGAATGGAGCGAAGCACAACGCCAAGCCGTGTTAAAACGCCATTTCCAACACATGGCCAAGCTGATGCTGGAATACGGCCTGTATTGGTATGCACCCGCCGACCGCTTGCGCAAATTGGTTCGTTATCAAGACAAACACCATCTCGACGACGCATTGGCAGCGGGCGATAAAGTGATTTTGCTTTATCCGCACTTCACCGCCTTTGAAATGGCAGTTTATACGCTGAATCAGGACGTGCCATTGGTCAGCATGTATTCACACCAAAAAAACAAAGCCTTAGACGAACAAATTTTAAAAGGCCGCCACCGCTACAACAATGTTTTCCTCATCGGCCGCAACGACGGACTGCGCGCCATCATCAAACAGCTTAAAAAGAGCGACGCACCTTTTTTATATCTGCCCGATCAAGATTTCGGCCGCAAAGATTCGATTTTTGTTGATTTCTTCGGTATTCCCGCCGCCACCATCGAAGGCTTGAGCCGCATTGCCGCATTAACCAAAGCCAAAGTCATTCCCGCCATTCCCACCCGCGAAGCCGACGGTACTGTGACGCTGCGTTTCTATCCCGCATGGGAAAACTTCCCGACCGATAATGTTGTCAACGACACCCAGCGCATGAACGACTTTATCGAAGCGCGGGTGCGCGAACATCCCGAACAATATTTTTGGCTGCACAAACGCTTCAAAACCCGCCCCGAAGGGGAAGCCGGCTTCTATTGATTTCAGACGGCATCCTCAACCCGATTGGCAGCACTCAAGCCGCACTACGCCAAACTACACAAACCGGTTTTGCAAAAGCCTTAACCTGTCCACCCGCCTACCCAAACAACATAAGCCATACACCCCTCCGCCTTTTTCCCTGTTATATCATTAGCTTGTAAATAAATTCCCACTCCGGCCACGTCACCACTAAATGCTTAAAAACAAGCATAAGTTAGAGAAAAATCCTGCCGTTTGTTTCAAAATAATCGAAAAATTCCAAAAACATCTTATTTGGCGCACTCCGAAGGATTGTTTATAAATCAAAAACTTTAAGAGCGGGGCTTGGCAAGGCGGGAAAAAAAGCGTACATTCCGACTACACCGAATTACACGAATCTGATGTATGCCGGTCATCCAAAAATCAAGCGAGAACAAAGGAGTAGAAATAAATGGCAAATTACCAAAACGAGATTAAAGTTGCAGATGAACTGAAACAGAAAAACGGCAACGGCTGGCACAACATCACGCCCGAATATGTAGCCCGCATGCGTCTGCAAAACCGCTTCAAAACAGGCTTGGATATCGCCCGATATACCGCAGCCATCATGCGTAAAGACATGGCCGAATATGATGCCGACCACGGCAAATACACCCAATCTTTGGGCTGCTGGCACGGCTTCGTTGCACAACAAAAATTAATTTCCATTAAAAAACACCAAAAAACCACCGACAAACGCTATTTATACCTCTCCGGCTGGATGGTTGCCGGTTTGCGTTCCAAATTCGGGCCGCTGCCCGACCAATCTATGCACGAAAAAACTTCCGTGCCCGAATTGATCGAAGAAATCTACACCTTCCTGCGCCAAGCCGACGCCCGCGAGCTGGATTTGCTGTTTACCGCGCTGGATGAAGCCAACAAAGCCGGCGATTCTGCCAAAGCCAAAGAAATCCAAAACCAAATCGACAACTACGAAACCCACGTTGTGCCGATTATTGCCGACATCGATGCCGGTTTCGGTAACGCAGAAGCCACTTACCTGCTGGCGAAAAAACTGATTGAAGCCGGTGCTTGCTGTATCCAAATCGAAAACCAAGTATCCGACGAGAAACAATGTGGTCACCAAGACGGCAAAGTAACCGTTCCGCATACCGACTTCTTGGCGAAAATCAATGCCGTGCGCTACGCATTCTTGGAGCTGGGCGTTGACGACGGCGTAATCGTTGCCCGCACCGACTCTTTGGGTGCCGGCCTGACCAAACAAATCGCTTTCTCTTCCGAAAAAGGCGACTTGGGCGACCAATACAACAGCTTCTTGGACGGCGAAGAAATCACCGACCTGAGCCAAGTGAAACCCGGCGACGTAATCGTGAACACCAACGGCAAAACCATCAAGCCGACCCGTTTGGCCAGCAACCTGTTCCAATTCCGTAAAGGCACCGGCATCGACCGCGTGGTGTTGGACTGCATTACCTCTCTGCAAAACGGTGCCGATCTGTTGTGGATCGAAACCGAAAAACCGCACGTCGGCCAAATCAAAGAGATGATGGACAAAATCCGTGCCGTGATTCCGAACGCCAAGCTGGTGTACAACAACAGCCCGTCGTTCAACTGGACGCTGAACTTCCGCCAACAAGTGTTCGACGCTTGGCAAGAAGCCGGTAAAGATGTATCTGCATACGACCGTGCCAAACTGATGAGCGCCGATTACGATGACTCTGAATTGGCTAAAGAAGCCGATGAGAAAATCCGCACCTTCCAACGCGACGCATCGCGCGAGGCCGGTATTTTCCACCACCTCATCACTCTGCCGACTTACCACACTGCCGCATTGTCGACCGACACTTTGGCAAAAGGCTACTTCGCCGACGAAGGTATGCTGGCTTATGTGAAGAACGTTCAACGTCAAGAAATCCGCAACGGCATCGCATGTGTGAAACACCAAAACATGGCCGGTTCGGATATTGGCGACAACCACAAAGAATACTTTGCCGGTGAAGCTGCGTTGAAAGCAGGCGGTAAAGATAACACCATGAATCAATTCTCTTAAATAATTCCGAAATAATTCCGATTCGGAACAAACAGAGAATGGATGTTTCAGACGGCCTAAACAACCCTCTTCGTATGCCGTCTGAAACCACCCTCTTTATTTGCACAGAGTTGAGCTGTGCAGATAAAGGCAGGCGAAAGCCTGTATTGTTTGTGAAGCGTAAATCTCTGATTTGAGGTATTGGGCAATCCTTTGGGATTGCCCCTTTTTTATGCGTTGCAAGTCGGCAGAGCATTCATCGTTCAGCATCTCAAATCAACATAAACAGCCTGAAACGCGCTTCGGCTCATCTTGTTACACGGCTTTGAGGCCGTCTGAAACCTTCAAACCAGTTTCAGACGGCCTTAAAAGCGCGTACAATCACGCTATTTTTCTTATTGCATTCAACACCATGATTTACCCCAAAACCTATGATGTCATCGTGGTCGGCGGCGGCCATGCCGGCACCGAAGCCGCCCTCGCCGCCGCACGCATGGGCGCGCAAACGCTTTTACTTACACACAATATCGAAACCCTCGGCCAAATGTCGTGCAATCCCTCCATCGGCGGCATCGGCAAAGGCCATCTCGTGCGCGAAGTCGATGCACTCGGCGGAGCCATGGCCTTGGCCACCGATATGTCGGGTATTCAATTCCGCCGCCTAAACGCCAGCAAAGGCCCCGCAGTACGCGCCACCCGCGCACAGGCCGACCGCATTCTGTATAAAGCCGCCATCCGCGAAATGCTCGAAAACCAGCCCAATCTGGAAATTTTCCAGCAGTCGGTTGAAGACATCACGCTCGAAGGCGAACGCGCAAGCGGCGTGAAAACCGCCATGGGCGTCGAATTCAAAGGACGTGCCGTTGTGCTCACCGCAGGCACATTCCTTGCCGGCAAAATCCACATCGGCTTGGAAAACTATGCCGGCGGACGCGCAGGCGACCCCGCCGCACAAGGTTTGTCGGGCCGTCTGAAAGAACTCAACCTGCCGCAAAGCCGCCTCAAAACCGGCACGCCGCCGCGCATCGACGGGCGCACCATCGATTTCTCGCAACTTACCGAACAGCCCGGCGACACCCCCGTGCCCGTGTTTTCCGTGCGCGGACATGCCGCACTGCACCCGCGCCAAGTGTCGTGCTGGATTACCCACACCAACCTGCAAACGCACGACATCATCCGCTCCGGTTTCGACCGCAGCCCCATGTTTACCGGCAAAATCGAAGGTGTCGGCCCGCGCTACTGCCCCTCGATTGAAGACAAAATCAACCGCTTCGCCGATAAAGACAGCCATCAGATTTTTCTCGAACCCGAAGGGCTGACCACTAACGAATACTACCCCAACGGCATTTCCACCAGCCTGCCGTTCGACATCCAACTCGCCCTCGTGCGCTCCATGAAAGGCTTGGAAAACGCCCACATCCTGCGCCCCGGCTACGCCATCGAATACGACTATTTCGACCCGCGCAACCTCAAAGCCAGCCTTGAAACCAAAAGCATCGCCGGCCTGTTTTTCGCAGGACAAATCAACGGCACCACCGGCTACGAAGAAGCCGCCGCACAAGGCCTGTTGGCCGGAGCCAACGCCGTACAGTATGTGCGCGAACGCGACCCGCTGCTGCTGCGCCGCGAACAAGCCTATCTCGGCGTGTTGGTAGACGACTTAATTACCAAAGGCGTAAACGAGCCTTACCGCATGTTTACCAGCCGCGCCGAATACCGCCTGCAACTGCGCGAAGACAACGCCGACATGCGCCTTACCCAAGACGGCTACAAAATCGGCCTCGTTACCGAACCGCAATGGCAGGCTTTCGAGCAAAAACGCGAGCAGATCGAACGCGAAATCCAACGCCTGAAATCCACTTGGTACACCCCCGCCAAGCTGCCCGAAAGCGAGCAAACCCGCGTATTCGGCCAAAAACTGTCACGCGAAGCCAACCTGCACGACCTCTTGCGCCGCCCCAATATCGACTACGCCGCCCTGATGACCCTGCCCGATGCAGAGCCGTCTGAAAACCTGCCCGAAAGCGTGGTCGAACAAGTGGAAATCCAAGTGAAATACCAAGGCTATATCGACCGCCAAAACGAAGAAATCGAAGGCCGCCGCGACATCGAAACCCTGAAACTGCCGTCTGAAATCGATTACGGCAAAGTCAAAGGCTTATCCGCCGAAGTGCAGCAGAAACTCAACCAGCACCGCCCCGAAACCGTAGGCCAAGCCTCGCGCATTTCCGGCGTAACCCCCGCCGCCGTCGCCTTGCTGATGGTGCATTTGAAACGCGGATTTAAAGATGCGAAGTGATCACCGGTTTTAACAAACAGGCCGTCTGAAAAACTTATTTTCAGACGGCCTTTTCTTGATTTGTATTCAATCAACTTAAAAATAGTACATTCGTCATAGTACATTTATCATACTCAAGCTTAACCCGAGTATGACGGTTTTGCGATTAAACTTAAGTGCATTGACCATATAAATAAAATAACAGAATCAAAACACTAGCGCACACCAGCCTTTTCGGGGCGAACCACCACCACGCTGGAGCGTTGGGGCGTGAGCAGTTTGGCGGCGGCCTGCACATCGGCGGTGCTTACTTTTTGCAGACGGCGGCGGATTTCGGCTTCGTCGCTGTATTGGAAACCGCGCGTTTCCAACTTGCCCAACAGCGATGCTTGGGAAGTCATGGAATCTTTGGCATAGATTTCCGAAGCGGCGCTCAGGCGGTGCACCCTCTCCAGTTCGCTTTGGCTGATGCCGTTGTCGGCAATGTTTTTGATTTCGCTGCGGATGGATTCGAGCAGGGCTTTGTCGTCTGTGCCTTCGGCGGGCATGGCAACGATGCTGAACAGCGCCATGTTACGGCTGAACATATCGTAGTTGACGCCGATATCCAAGGCGAGCTGTTTGCCGCGCACGAGGTTTTTATCCAAGCGGCTCGACGAGTTGCCGCCGAGAATATCCGACAACACGTCTAAGGCATAAGGCAGTTTGTCGGTGGTTTTTTCCAGCTTGGGCACGCGGTAGGAAAGTGCGATAACAGGCTGGCGGGTAACGGCGGAAGTGGTTTCGGCCGAAACAGGCGCGCGTTCGGCGGTTTCATTGATGCGGTTGCGCGGCGGCAGGGTTTTGGCGGGGATGTTGCCGAACAGGTTTTCCGCCGTTTTCAAAGTCTGCTTGGCGTTCACATCGCCCACAATCACCAGCGTGGCGTTGTTCGGCGCATACCATTGTTTGTACCATTGGCGCAAATCGTCGGCTTTGAGCGTGTGCAGGTCGTTCATGTAGCCGATTACCGGCGCGCGCAGGGCGGGAGTTCGATAGCTGTTGAGAAACACATGTTCCCACAGTTTTCCGAACGGGCTGTCGTCGGTGCGTTGGCGGCGTTCTTCGCGTATCACGTTCATTTCGTTTATAAATTCTTTATCGCTGAAATTCAGGTTTGCCATGCGGTCGGCTTCCATTTTCAGCACTTCGGGTAGATTGGCGGCGGCCACGTTTTCGTAATACACCGTTTCGTAGCGGTTGGTGTAGGCATTGTTCTGCCCGCCCAAAGCCGACACGCGGCGGCTGAATTCGCCCGAAGGCACGGCGGGCGTGCCTTTAAACATCATATGCTCCAACGCATGGCTCAGGCCGGTTTTGCCTTCCTTTTCGTCGATACTGCCCACTTTATACCAAAGCTGCGACACCGCCACCGGCGCGCGGCGGTCTTCTTTTACAATCACTTTCAGGCCGTTGGGCAGCGTGCGGGAAAGCGTTTGCGCCCATGCGGGGGTGGTGGTGGCCAGCGCGGCCAGCAAAACAATACGGCGTAACATGAATCGTCCTTAAAATAAATATCGCCCGAAATAATAGCCCCTGCCCCTGCTTTAAACAAGCAGGCCGTCTGAAAAGCTTCAGACGGCCTTTTACCAAGCCCGCCATAAATTATCGTAAATAATGTATAATCCCGCCAAAGTATTAAAGATTACCGCCGAAAACACACACGGGCGGACAAAAGGCTGTCTGAACCCATTCAGGCAGCCTTTCTGCAAACCTGCATCAGATGGGTATGCTTGTATTGCATGAAAGCCCCGGTGTATGAAAGCTGAGGCTCGGGAATTAAAGCCTGAGACCTTTGCAAAACCCCCATCTGCGACGCATTTCTGCGTTGTGCGCTGCTCGCTCGTTTGCCTATCTATTTGATATGTCTGCACTCGCTGCGCTGCTACGCCTTGAACTGCATCCGCATCTGAGGGTTTTGCACAGGTCTCAGCCTAAAATTTACGATGGCGGTCTTTTAGAATTTATATATCCAACATCTCATATCTGAACAATTTTTCAGACGGCTTAACCAACAATCAGTAGGGTGTGCGCCAATGGCACGCATGCGGTGGTTAAAATTTTCAGTAGGAATAAAAAACGCGTGCGTGGCTACGCCCCACACCCTACACGCAGGCTACGCTTGCTGAACAACTTTTCAGACGGCTTATGCTTTTGGGCAGTCCCATATTTTTCGGTTACGATAGGATTTGCAGCCTTAAAATAGAACATTAACGTTGGATTGGCCGCTTGGAGTAAGCAAACAGGCAGGAATAAGAATGCGGTACCGTAGGGCGTTTAGTGCAGGTGGCAGCTACTTTTTTACGTTGGCCTTGCAAAACCGAAAAGCAGATTGGCTGATACGCCATATCGGCAATTTGCGTCAAGCATTTGCTGAAGTGAAGAAACGGCATCCGTTTGAGATAGTGGCCGTATGTATATTGCCCGACCATCTGCACCTAATCATGAGCTTGCCCGAGAACGACAGCGATTATCCGACCCGGTTGCGTTTAATCAAAGCCAAGTTTTCACGCACGTTGCCTAAAACGGAGCTGATCAGCCGGTCAAGGCAGGATAAAGGCGAGCGTGGCATTTGGCAGCGGCGTTATTGGGAACACCAAATCCGCGACGAGCGGGATTTGAATGCCCATATTGATTACATTCATTTCAACCCGGTCAAACACGGATATGTTGGGCGTGTGAGCGATTGGCCGTATTCATCGTTTCACCGTTATGTGCAAAAAGGCATTTTGCCCGCGGATTGGGCGGGGAACGGCATGGAAACAGAGGGCGATTTCGGCGAATAATTGCGGATTTTTGGTAGGTTGGGTTAGGCTGCAGGCCGTAACCCAACATTGAGCCCAAATAACCAAACATGGCAATGTTGGGTTTGCGCTTCGCTCCAACCCAACCTACGCTTGCTATATTGATTACATTCATTTCAACCCCGTTAAGCACGGATATGTAATGCGGGTAGCCGATTGGCCGTATTCATCGTTTCACCGTTATGTGGCACAAGGCATTTTGCCGGTGGATTGGGCGGGAAGCAGCATAGAAGCAGAGGGCGATTTCGGAGAGTGATTGGATTTGATGTAGGTTGGGTTGATAAACCCAACAAAAACCGTTGGATAAAAATACCGTAGGTTGGGTTAGGCCGCAGGCCGTAACCCAACATTAAGCCAAAATAATCAAACGTGGCAATGTTGGGTTTACGCTTCGCTTCAACCCAACCTACGCTTGCTTAGGATAGATTTATTTATGAAAAAATTAATTAATATGCTGATTGGAGTTAATGAATTAGTCAATGTCTGTGCAGAGAAATTTGTTTCTTTTTTAGAAGAGAAGATGCTTCATGCTAATAATAAAAAACAACAAGAAAACATATACTTTGCGAAATATCCTCGTACTTTTTTGGTTGCAATATCACTTTCCTTTATTTTCCTTATTTTTTTATTTTTGGATTTTTGGACAGGTAATATTGATAAATCAAGATTAGATACCTTTATTGTTGTAGCAAGTTTAATAAGCTTGATTATAAATAATATATCTAAATTATACAAAACTGAGTTTTTTGATGATTATATTGCACATTTGTTGAAATATATAGCTGGGAGTGTTTTAGTTTGGTTTTCCATTGGAATAATTTTGTTTTTATTTTCTATTATCATTCTTGCCATTATTCAACCATCTTATCTACCGCAATTTAATACAGCTTTTTTCCTTTCAATTATAATTACTGTTGTAATTGTGTTTTTAATAGCCTTTACCTTTTTAGTTTTGAGTAAAATTCTTCTGAATAAAAAGAATTTATTTTACGCAATATGGTGGATGCTTATTTTAGTTTTGTATGTAATAAAGATTTATACTTAGAAATTATTTTTTAGTTTGCTTTTAATTATAGAGAAAAACCATGCCCAAACGTACCGACCTAAAATCCATTCTAATCATCGGCGCCGGCCCCATTGTGATCGGCCAAGCCTGCGAGTTTGACTATTCCGGCGCGCAAGCGTGTAAGGCTTTGCGCGAGGAGGGCTATAAAGTCATTCTCGTCAATTCAAACCCCGCCACGATTATGACCGACCCTGAAATGGCCGATGTTACCTATATCGAGCCGATTATGTGGCAGACGGTGGAAAAGATTATCGCCAAAGAGCGCCCCGATGCGGTGTTGCCGACCATGGGCGGCCAAACGGCGCTGAACTGTGCGCTGGATTTGGCGCGCAACGGTGTGCTGGCGAAATACAATGTAGAGTTAATCGGCGCAACGGAAGATGCGATCGATAAAGCGGAAGACCGTGGCCGCTTTAAAGAGGCGATGGAAAAAATCGGCTTGCATTGCCCGAAATCTTTTGTGTGCCACACCATGAACGAAGCGTTGGCGGCGCAAGAGCAGGTAGGCTTTCCGACGCTGATCCGCCCGTCGTTTACCATGGGTGGTTCGGGCGGCGGCATTGCCTACAATAAAGACGAGTTTTTGGCGATTTGCGAACGCGGTTTCGATGCCTCGCCCACACATGAATTGCTGATTGAGCAATCGGTGCTGGGCTGGAAAGAGTATGAAATGGAGGTGGTGCGCGATAAAAACGACAACTGCATCATCATCTGCTCCATTGAAAACTTCGACCCGATGGGCGTGCATACCGGCGACTCGATTACGGTTGCGCCCGCGCAAACGCTTACCGACAAAGAATACCAAATCATGCGCAATGCTTCGCTGGCGGTGCTGCGCGAAATCGGCGTGGATACGGGCGGCTCGAACGTGCAGTTTGCCATCAACCCTGAAAACGGCGAGATGATTGTGATTGAGATGAACCCGCGCGTGAGCCGTTCTTCGGCGCTGGCTTCCAAAGCCACGGGCTTTCCGATTGCGAAAGTGGCGGCGAAACTGGCGGTGGGCTTCACGTTGGATGAATTGCGCAACGACATCACCGGCGGCCGCACGCCTGCGTCTTTCGAGCCTTCGATTGACTATGTGGTTACCAAAATCCCGCGTTTTGCGTTTGAGAAATTCCCCGCTGCCGACGACCGCCTGACCACACAAATGAAATCGGTGGGCGAAGTGATGGCGATGGGCCGCACGATTCAAGAATCGATGCAGAAAGCCCTGCGCGGTTTGGAAACCGGTTTGTGCGGCTTTAATCCGAAAACTACCGACAAGGCGGAAATCCGCCGCGAATTAGCCACCCCCGGCCCAGAGCGCATTCTGTATGTGGCCGATGCTTTCCGCGCCGGTTTCAGCAAGGAAGACATCCACGAAATTTGCGCGATCGATCCGTGGTTTTTGGCGCAAATCGAAGACTTGGTTCAAGAAGAGCAAAAAGTTTCAGACGGCCGTCTGAACGATTTGGACTACGCCACCCTGCGCTGCTTGAAACGCAAAGGCTTTTCCGACAAGCGTTTGGCACAATTGTTAAACGTGAGCGAAAAAGAAGTGCGCGAACACCGCTACGGCTTGAAGCTGCACCCCGTGTACAAGCGCGTGGACACTTGCGCGGCGGAATTCCAATCCGACACGGCTTACCTCTATTCCACTTACGAAGAAGAATGCGAAGCGAGGCCGTCTGAAAACAAAAAAGTGATGATTCTCGGCGGCGGCCCCAACCGCATCGGCCAAGGTATCGAGTTCGACTATTGCTGCGTACACGCCGCGCTGGCGCTGCGCGAATCGGGCTTTGAAACCATTATGGTGAACTGCAACCCCGAAACCGTTTCCACCGACTTCGACACTTCCGACCGCCTTTACTTCGAGCCGCTCACGCTGGAAGATGTGCTGGAAATCGTGCGCACTGAAAACCCGTGGGGCGTGATTGTGCATTACGGCGGCCAAACCCCGCTGAAACTGGCCAATGCTTTGGTGGAAAACGGCGTGAACATCATCGGCACGTCTGCCGATTCGATTGACGCCGCCGAAGACCGCGAACGCTTCCAAAAAGTGCTGAACGACCTCGGCCTGCGCCAACCGCCCAACCGCACCGCGCGCAACGAAGAAGAAGCGTTGGTGCTGGCCGAAGAAATCGGCTATCCGCTGGTGGTGCGCCCGTCTTATGTGTTGGGCGGCCGCGCCATGCAGGTGGTGCATTCTGCCGAACAGTTGCAGAAATACATGCGCGAAGCCGTGCAGGTTTCCGAAGACAGCCCCGTGCTGCTCGATTTCTTCTTAAACAATGCCATCGAAGTAGATGTGGATTGCGTTTCAGACGGCAAAGATGTGGTGATCGGCGGCATCATGCAGCACGTTGAGCAGGCCGGTATCCACTCGGGCGATTCGGGCTGCTCGCTGCCGCCATACTCGCTTTCCGAAGAGATTCAAGACGAAATCCGCCGCCAAACCAAAGCGATGGCTTATGCGCTGAACGTGGTCGGCCTGATGAACGTGCAATTTGCCGTGCAAGACGGCGTGGTGTTCGTGCTGGAAGTGAATCCGCGTGCCTCGCGTACCGTGCCGTTTGTTTCCAAAGCCACTTCCGTGCCGCTGGCTAAAGTGGGCGCGCGCGCGATGGCAGGCATCAGCCTGAAAGAGCAAGGCGTAGAAAAAGAAGTGGTTCCCGATTTCTATGCCGTGAAAGAGGCGGTGTTCCCGTTCATCAAATTCCCCGGCGTGGACACCATTCTCGGCCCCGAAATGCGCTCCACCGGCGAAGTAATGGGCGTGGGCGCAACCTTCGGCGAAGCCTACCTGAAAGCCCAACTCGGCGCGGGCGAACGTATGCCTGCCACCGGAAAAGTGTTTATAGCCGTGCGCGACGAAGACAAACCGTTAATCGTGAAAACCGCCAAAAACTTCCAAGCTCTGGGCTACGGCGTATGCGCCACCCGCGGCACCGCCGCTTATCTGCAAGAGCAAGGCGTAACCGTGCAAGTGGTGAACAAAGTGCCGGAAGGCCGCCCGCATATTGTGGATGCGATTAAAAACGGCGAAATCGCCTTAGTGGTCAACACCGTAGGCAGCGACGTGCAATCTGTGGCCGACAGCCACAGCATCCGCCGCACTTCGCTCACCCAGCGCGTGCCGCAATACACCACCGTGGCCGGCGGCGAAGCCATGAGCGAAGGCGTGAAAAGCATGAACGCCCTCGGTGTGTACAGCGTGCAGGAATTGCACGGAAGGTTGAAGAAGTAAACGGTTACCTTCAGTAGTCTGTTAAGGCCGTCTGAAAACACCAGCCATCGTTTTCAGACGGCCTTATATAGTCAAACGCTTTAATTTATAGTTAATCCACTTAAGTTTATTAACGTAAACCGTCGTGCCAGGGTCAAGCCCGAGTAAGACGAGCATACTATTTTTAAGTTGACCGACTATAACAGCCTGTTTTCGGATAAGATTGAGGCGCGTCGTTTGACCAAAATACCGCCGCAATGCTTTCTGGCGATACGCCCTTCGCTCGAGAAAAAAGATTAATCAGGATAATAAAAAATGGACAACAAACAAAAATTACAAGAAGGTTTGGCCAAGCTCGGCCTTGAGCTTTCCACCGCACAGCAATTATTGATGCTTGAATATGTTTCGCTGCTGAAAAAATGGAACAGCACCTACAACCTGACCGCCCTGCGCGACGAAAACACCATGATCAGCCATCATATTCTCGACAGTCTCACGCTGCTGCCTTATGTGAAAGAAGCCAAAACGCTGATGGACGTTGGCTCGGGCGGCGGTATGCCCGGCATTCCCACCGCCATTTGCCGCCCCGATTTGCAGATTACGCTGTTGGATTCCAACACAAAAAAAACCACGTTTTTGCAGCAAGCGGTTATCGAGTTGGGTTTGAACAATGTTACCGTTGCCAGCGGGCGCGTAGAAGCGATGCACGATAAGAAAGTCGATGTGGTAACCAGCCGTGCCTTTGCCGAGCTGGCAGACTTTATCGCGCTAACCAAACATTTGTTGAACGAAAACGGTTATTGGGCGGCAATGAAAGGCGTGTATCCCTACGAAGAATTGGAACATGTGCCTGCCAATGTGGAAGTGGTGCGCGTAGACAAACTCGACGTGCCTCAGCTTGATGCCGAGCGTCATATGGTGGTGATGAAGCCCAAGAAATAAGGCTGCCGGCAAGCAAACCGACAACCTGTTTTTAAAATATTAAAACGGCCGAACGCTTTTTATTATCGATATAAAAAGCCCGGCCGTTTTTGCATACCTTATCTTCCACCGTTGATTGCGTTTATCAAAAACCATACCATTTATACGGATTCTCAACCTTTGTTCAAAAATATCCGGTTGCCGTGCCGAGTTGGTTTAGTATTTTTATGCTTTCGTTATTCGCCACACGCATCCACCCAAAGCAAACAGCGTGGTGAATAAACGGCATCACAATTTCAAGAATGTGCTTTCAGCCACATCGTTCAAGCGTCTCTCATTTCTTTTTGCAACAAATAAACTGCTTTTTTCAGGCCGCATTGCCGTGCCGCCGAAACCGGTTTATCGGATTCTATTGATTCACATATAAACAGCGCCACACTGCCCCGATCAGGCCAATCGGATTCGGCCGGGTTTGCATTTCATCCGCAGCGGGAAAGCGGATATAGCAAATAAACTTATTTTCGATGCAAGGGGCAGTACAACAAGGCGCGGCTTTCATAGGGAGACTGCTTATGCAGCTATACGTTATCACCGCTCTGGTATTTGTGCATTTCGTGCTTGCTGCGGCATTGTTGTTCCGCGTGCTGCACACCGATTATCTCGTGCTGAAAAATTATCACGCCCCGCTCGGCCGCGATTTGTTCGACTACATTGCCGAAACCCGTAAATTTGTGTGGCCGGGTTTGGCAGGCTTGGTGGCCAGCGGTGCGCTTTTGGTTATAAACGGGGTGGCGACCGTTCCCGAATATATGAACAACCCCAAGTTGTGGGTTAAATTTCTCTGCGTTGCAGCGCTGGCGGCCAACGGATGGTGGGTTCACCGCCTCAGCCGCCGCATTACTCCCGCTACCGCGCCGGCACAACTACCTTGCGCTTTGTCGATTCAGCTTTCTATCGCCGGAGCCGTCAATTCGGCAAGCTGGCTTTTTATCTGTTGGCTGGGCATTGCCCGCTCTTGGAACAAAGTTGTGCTGTTTGAAGACGTGTTGGCCCATTACGGCTTGGTGCTGCTGCTGGCCGTCTGCCTGAGCATGGCGGTAAACATCCGTTTCACACAGGATCAAAACCGTCGGCAACCGCATAAAACGCCTGTAAACAACCCGCCCATCCAAAACGCTTCGGCACAACATTCCGAGCCGCCCCGCCGCTAGATATTGTATACACCTAACTTTTACTATGGCGTTGCTGCCTTGCATTAAAAATGTGTTGATTGACTATATAAAACCCGAAAGGCCGTCTGAAATGTTTTCAGACGGCCTTTCGGGTTTAAGCAATCAGAGCTTGCACAGGCTTAGAAACGGTAGCCCACGGTAGCCATATAGCTGTTGTTTTTGATTTTGTTGCCGGCGCGTTTGAAGCGGGTTTGCTCCCACTCGCCGCCCACTTCTACGTTAGGCGCTACGGCATATTTCAAACCGGTACCGTAGCCGACACCGTGCATGGTGTTCTCGCCCATGCCTTTGAATTTACCGTAGTGGTAGCCGACTTTGCCGTATACCATGGCTTCAGGCACGAAACGGTAGCCGTGCACATAAGAAGCAGAAACATTGGTTTTTTGTTTGATTTTGCCGGCTTTGGTTTCGCCTACAGTACGGTTAATCGGTTTTACAGCCAATTCCGCGCCGCCGATCCAGTTGCTGGCACCGTATTCGACATTGTAGTTACCGCGGATGGCCATATCGGCTCTGTGTTTTTCATCGAAATGACCGTTTTTAACGTCACCTTTGCTTACGCCTGCGCCGATTTCCACAGCCGGGCCTACGAAGGTTGATGAAGGTTGGGCAGATACCGCGGCGGCAGAACCCAAAGCCAAAACAGTCAATAACACTTTTTTCATTTTCATACTCCTATCGGGATTTTATTCGGGGGAACACAACTGCGCGTTCCATGCGCTAAAGTATTGTGTTTATATGACTGCTTCACAAGGGCGGCGTTGGGTGAATTACACGATTTCTCATGAACTTAACATTTGTAATGTAAAGATTTTTCGGCATTTTTTCAGAGCCTTGCCTTTTTTCAGACGGCCTGCATAGAGCAAATGCACTCCGCCAACAGGCTGAAACTACGGCAGAAAACAGCGCAGCGTTTTCACATTATGTCCTGTTTGGCCGTAACATTGCGGCCGTCTGAATACGCCTTAAGCGACGGTTTCAGCCCCAACCGGCTTTACACTCGCATAGTGTGGTTTTTTGTGCCGTTTCGTCTCATCGACTGTTTTAACCGCCGCCGTTTCGCGCTATTTACCAGCTATTTTATGCTTGCCATCAAGCAAGCATCCGAAGAGGCCGTCTGAAATAATCCGACGGCCTACCCCATACCCCGCTATAATCCACACCATCTATTCACCAAGGCATTCAGACGGCCTGAATGCTTCTTCACAAAGAAAGTGCCATGACCCGATATTCCCTCTTTATTACCTGCCCGCGCGGTTTGGAAACCGTATTGTCTCAAGAATTGGCCGCACAAGGCTGCACGCAGATTGAAGCGACCGACGGCGGCGTTGCCTGCAAAGGCACGTTGGAACACGTTTACCGCATCAACCTGCATTCGCGCACCGCCAGCCGCGTGCTGCTGCAACTGACCAAAGGCAGCTACCGCAACGAAAACGACATCTACACACTCGCCCGCAATATCCGCTGGACAAACTGGTTTGCGCTGGAGCAGACCTTCAAAGTGAAAGTGGAAGGCAAGCGCGCGCGGGTGAAGAGCCTTGATTTTGTCGGCCTGAAAATCAAAGATGCCCTGTGCGACGCGTTCCGCGAAGCCTGCAACGCCCGCCCGAGCGTGGGCAAAGTGCAGCCCGACGTGCGCATTCACGCCTTTATCAACGACAAAACCGTGCAGATTTTTATCGACACCAGCGGCGAAGCCTTGTTCAAACGCGGCTACCGTCAAGAAACCGGCGAAGCGCCATTGCGCGAAAATCTGGCCGCCGGTTTGCTGCTGCTGGCCGGTTACGACGGCACGCAGCCGTTTCAAGACCCGTTTTGCGGCAGCGGCACGATTGCCATCGAAGCGGCATGGATAGCCACCCGCCGCGCCCCCGGCCTGATGCGCCGTTTCGGATTTGAAAAACTGCAAGGGTTCGATAAAACACTATGGGAAAAAATCCGCCGCGAAGCCGAGCAGCAAATCCAGTTTCAGACGGCCTCTGCCATCGGCGGCAGCGACAACGACCGCCACATGATACGCACCGCCATTGCCAACGCGCAGGCGGCGGAAGTAGACGACATCATCCGCTGGGAAGTGAAAGACGTGCAATCCGTGCGCCCCAACGGTGAAAACGGCATCATGATTTCGAACCCGCCCTACGGCGTGCGCTTGGCCGAAGTGCAGGCATTGCAGGCTCTGTATCCGCAACTGGGCACTTGGCTGAAGCAGCATTACGCAGGCTGGCTGGTGGGCATGTTCACCGGCGACCGCGACATGCCGAAGTTCATGCGCCTTTCGCCCAAACGCAAAGTGCCGCTGTATAACGGCAATCTCGATTGCCGATTGTTTTTGATGGATATGGTGCAAGGCTCGAACCGTTAAGCGGCTCGGAACGCGGAAAAAGAGAAGATAAGAGGCCGTCTGAACGTTTCAGACGGCCTCTTTATATATGAAGCAAACAGTACAACAGACTAAGCATCAGCCTGATGCTGCAACGGATACAAATCCAGTTTTTCCATTAACACGCGGTCGCCGTCTTCTTCGGGGTTTTCGGTGGTGAGCAGTTTGTCGCCGTAGAAAATCGAGTTCGCGCCCGCCATAAAACACATGGCCTGCATGGCTTCGGGCATATTGCTGCGGCCGGCCGACAGGCGGACGTAGCTTTTCGGCATGGTGATGCGGGCGACGGCGATGGTGCGCACGAATTCCGTCCAGTCCAAATCTTCGGCATCTGCGAGCGGCGTGCCTTCCACTTTTACCAATTGGTTAATCGGCACGCTTTCGGGCTGTGGGTCGAGGTTGGCGAGGCTGGCGATTAAACCTGCGCGTTCGGGGCGGGTTTCGTTCATGCCCACGATGCCGCCGCAGCACACTTTCAAACCTGCGCCGCGCACTTTGCCCAGCGTGTCCATGCGGTCTTCGTGTTGGCGGGTGTGGATGATGTCGTTGTAGCGGTCGGGGTCGGTGTCGAGGTTGTGGTTGTAGTAGTCGAGACCGGCGTTTTTCAAATCTTCGGCCATGCCGTCTTCGAGCATGCCGAAAGTGCCGCAGGTTTCCAAACCCAAGCCTTTGACGGCTTTGATGATTTCCGACACGGTTTCTACGTCTTTCGGTTTGGGGCCGCGCCACGCCGCACCCATGCAGAAACGGCTGGCGCCGCGCGATTTGGCGATTTTGGCTTTTTCGAGGATTTCTTCCACGTCCATCATTTTGGCTTTTTCGAGGCCGGTGTTGTAGTGCGCCGATTGCGGGCAGTATTCGCAGTCTTCGGGGCAGCCGCCGGTTTTGATGGAAAGCAGGGTAGAAAGTTGGACTTCTTGCGGATTGAAGTGTTCGCGGTGGATGGCGGCGGCTTTGTAAACCAAATCCAAAAACGGCATTTCAAACAGTTCTTCAACTTGGCATTTGCGCCAGTATTGGGCGGTAGCATGGGGCTTGCGCTCGGTTTGGCGGCGCAAGGCTACGGGGGATACGGTCATATCGTGTCTTTCTTTATCGGGTTTCGCAGCGGCGCAATGACGCTGACGTGCAAAACTGCAAGCACAATGTTTGCAGCAGCGGTTTGCCTGTTGATGCCGTCTGAAACGGCTTAAATATTTTCAGACGGCATCGGCAGTGCGGGCAGTTTAACGGGAATATTCTGCCGCTTCAACAGCTTCTGTCGGGAAGATGATGATGCAGGCAGGCGGGTTGCACCGTTTGTAACAAGCGGTTTTGCGGCGGGCGCATTCGTGTAAAGAAGCCGTATTGTTAACAATGTTAACGTAAAATTTTTCTTGACAGCTTTACTTAAATTAAAAAAAATAGACCCGATTGAAAAGTTTTATTGATTAAAACCAATTGAATTAAAAGGAGAACAATATGAAAGAACACACCTTTTTTCAGCAAAAAGCCCTGCTGTTGGCCGTAGCCACCGCTTTCGGATTGGCAGCTTGCGGCGGAGGAAACAGCGCGGAGAATAACCAAAATACCGCGCCCGTTTCCACCGAGGCGGCTGAAAAACAAGAAATCGTCATCAACAACGGTGCCGAGCCCGAATCGCTGGATCCGCACAAAGTATCGGGCGTACCCGAATCGGGTATTCTGCGCCAAATTTTAGTCGGCCTCACTTCTACCGATAACGACGGCAACACCGTTCCGGGCATGGCGGAAAAATGGGAAAGTGCCGATAACAAAGTATGGAAATTTACCCTGCGTGATGCCAAATGGAGCAACGGCGACCCTGTTACCGCCGAAGATTTCGCATATAGCTTCCGCCGCGTTACCGACCCGGCCACCGCATCGCCTTATGCCAGCTATCTGGCTGATGCCAAAGTTCTGAATGCCGCCAAAATCATCGAAGGCAAAGCCAAGCCCGACAGCTTGGGCGTGAAAGCCGTGGATGCGAAAACGCTGGAAATCACGCTGGAAGAGCCGGTGCCTTACTTCCCCGACATGCTGATTCACACTTCTGTGAAGCCCGTGCATAAAGCCACGGTGGAAAAATTCGGCGACAAATGGACTTCTCCCGCCAATATCGTGGTAAACGGCCCCTACACCGTGAAAACGTGGGACGTAAACAGCCAAATCGTGTTGGAACGCAACCCGAATTATTTCGACGATGCCAACACCACCATCACCAAAGCCACCCTGCTGCCGATTTCTTCGCCACCTACCGATATGAGCCGCTTCAAAGCGGGCGAAGTGGACGTAACGTATAACGACATTCCGACCGAACAATTCAAATCGTTGCAGCAAGAGATGGGCGGCCAGATGAAAGTTGCCCCCTATCTGTGCAGCTATTACTACGAGTTCAACCACACCAAACCGCCGTTTAACGATGTGAAAGTGCGTAAGGCGCTGCAACTTACTTTAGACCGCGAAACCATGGTAGATAAAGTGATCGGGCGCGGAGAAACGGCCGCCTACCAATTCACGCCGCCTGCCGCCCAAGGCATGAAGGAATTTGTGCCGGAATGGAAATCGTGGGATAAGGCCAAACGCATCGAAGAAGCGAAAAAACTGCTGGCCGAAGCCGGTTACAGCGAGTCTAAGCCTTTGAATTTCGAGCTGCTCTACAACACCAACGAAAACCACAAGAAAAATGCCGTGGCCGCTGCCGCATTGTGGAAAGAGGCATTGGGTTTTGTGAATGTGAATCTGGTGAACCAAGAGTGGAAAACCTATCTCGATACCCGCCGCAACCAAAAACACCAAATGGCGCGCGGCGGCTGGTGTGCCGACTACAACGAAGCTTCAACTTTCCTGAACACGTTTAAGTCTGACAACAGCAGCAACTACGGCAAATATCAAAGTGCCGAATTCGACAATCTGATACTGAAAACGCTCAGCGGCGATGTAACGCCCGAGCAACGCGGCGAGCTGTACAGCCAAGCCGAAGCCGTGATGGATAAAGATGCGGCAACCATTTTCGTTTTCCACTATGTAAATGCCCGTTTGGTGAAACCTTATGTTGACGGCTATTCAACCAAAGACCCGATGGACAACTGGCAAATCAAAAACTGGAAAATCCTGAAACACTAAAACCGAAAAAGGCCGTCTGAAAACAAGTTTGTTTGTTTTCAGACGGCCTTTGCCTGAAAAGCACGTTTATCTACAACAACCACAGGCCGTCTGAAACGGCAGGGCCGAAAGTACAAACCACCGTTAGAGTTTGCTTATGTTGAAATTCATCATCAGGCGCGTGTTGGAAGCCATACCCACGCTGCTGGTTCTGATTACCGTATCGTTTTTCATGATGCGTTTGGCTCCAGGCAGCCCGTTTACCGGCGAGCGCAACCTGCCGCCCGCGGTGCTGGCGAACATCGAAGCCAAATACCATCTCAACGACCCCATCTGGCTGCAATACCTCAATTATCTGAAACAACTGGCGCACGGTGATTTCGGGCCGTCGTTCAAATACAAAGACTACACCGTTAACGAGCTGCTCTCGCAAGCCTTTCCCGTGTCGCTCGAAATCGGCCTGTACGCCTTTATTATCGCGCTGGTTGTCGGCGTGCTGCTCGGCGTGCTGGCGGCCTTGAAGCAAAATTCATGGCTCGACTACCTCACCATGGGCGTGGCCATGACGGGCGTGGTGATTCCCAGCTTTGTGAAAGCACCGCTGCTGGTGTTGATTTTTGCCATCTGGCTCAAATGGTTGCCCGCCGGCGGCTGGAACGACGGAGCCGTGAGCAATCTGGTACTGCCGGTGGCGGCGTTGGCGATTGCCTATATTTCGAGCATTGCACGGATTATGCGCGGCTCGATGATCGAAGTGATGAACAGCCCGTTTATCCGCACCGCCCGCGCCAAAGGGCTGCCTACCCGCTATATCGTATGGAAACACGCCCTGCGCCCCGCCATGCTGCCGGTGATTTCTTATCTCGGCCCGGCGTTTGTGGGCATCATCACCGGCTCGATTGTGATTGAAACCATTTTCGGCCTGCCCGGTATCGGCCAGCTTTTTGTGAACGGCGCACTCAACCGCGATTACGGCATGGTGTTGAGCCTGACCATTCTCGTGGGCGTACTCACGGTTGTGTTCAACGCCGTGGTCGATATTCTGTATGCGGTGATTGATCCGAAAATCCGTTATTGATTCGAGAGGCCGTCTGAAAACAGCATAAAGGTTTTCAGACGGCCTGATGTGTTGTTCTATTCAATAAAAAAACCATAAGGCACACAACCATGATGGTAAGTAAAAAACAGGCAGCCGCATTAGCCGCCGCCTTGGAAGACCAAAACCTGCCCGATGTAAAAGGCCGCAGCCTGTGGCAGGACGCATGGCGGCGTTTCCGCCATAACCGCGCCGCGCTGGCAAGCGGACTGGTGTTGCTGCTGATCTGCCTGTTCGTATTGATTGCGCCGCTTGTTGCGCCTTACGACTATGCCCACACCGACTGGGGCGCGATGCAGATGCCGCCCGAATGGGCCAACAAACACTATTTCGGCACCGACTCGCTCGGGCGCGACCTGTTTACCCGCGTGGCCGTGGGCGGACGCATTTCGTTGATGGTGGGCGTGGCCGGTGCGCTGGTGGCCGTCATTATCGGCGTGGTGTACGGCGCGGTGTCGGGCTTTTTCGGTGGCAAAACCGATATGCTGATGATGCGTTTCTTAGAGATTCTGAACGCGTTTCCGTTTATGTTTTTTGTGATTCTGCTGGTTACGTTTTTCGGCCGCAATCTGGCGTTTATCTTCGTGGCCATCGGCATGGTGTCGTGGCTCGACGTGGCGCGGATCGTGCGCGGCCAAACCTTGAGCCTGAAACGTAAAGAATTTATCGAAGCCGCCCATGTGTGCGGCGTATCCAACCGCCACATCGTGTTCCGCCACATCGTGCCCAACGTGCTGGGCGTAGTGGTGGTTTACGCCTCGCTGCTGGTGCCGGGCATGATTCTGTTTGAATCGTTTTTAAGTTTCTTGGGCTTGGGCGTGCAAGAGCCGATGACAAGCTGGGGCGCGATGCTGCAAGACGGCGCGAACACCATGCAGATTGCGCCGTGGCAGCTGCTCGTGCCTGCCGTGTTTTTGGTGGTTACGCTGTTCTGCTTCAACTTCATCGGCGACGGCCTGCGCGACGCGTTAGACCCGAAAGACAGATAAATCCAAGAAAAATCAATATTTTCAGACGGCCTCTTGATGCTTGAGGCCGTCTGAAAAGGAAAAAACAATGAGCACACCCTTACTGCAAGTAAAAGACCTCGAAGTCCGCTTCAAAACCGAAGACGGCCTCGTTACCGCGGTCAACAAACTCAATTTCGATCTGCACGAAGGCGAAACGCTGGGCATCGTCGGCGAATCCGGCTCCGGCAAATCGCAAACCGCCTTCGCCATCATGGGATTGCTGGCTAAAAACGGCCAAACCTCAGGTTCGGCACTGTTTAACGGCCGCGAAATCCTCGGCCTGCCCGTTAAAGAGCTGAATAAAATCCGCGCCGAGCAAATCGCCATGATTTTCCAAGACCCGATGACCTCGCTCAACCCCTATATGCGCGTGGGCGACCAGCTTAGCGAAGTGCTGCGCCTGCACAAAGGCATGGGCAAAAGCGAAGCATGGGCCGAATCCGTGCGCATGCTCGAAGCCGTGAAAATCCCCGAAGCCAAAAAACGCATCGGCATGTATCCGCACGAATTTTCAGGCGGCATGCGCCAGCGCGTGATGATTGCCATGGCCTTGTTGTGCCGCCCCAAACTTTTGATTGCCGACGAACCCACCACCGCGCTCGACGTTACCGTGCAGGCGCAAATCATGGCGTTGCTCAATGATTTGAAACGCGATTTCGGCACCACCATCATCATGATTACCCACGATTTAGGCGTGGTTGCCGGCATTTGCGACCAAGTGTTGGTGATGTATGCCGGCCGCACCATGGAATACGGCAAAGTGGACGACATCTTCTACCGCCCCAGCCACCCCTACACTATCGGCCTGCTCGGTGCGGTGCCGCGCATGGACGAAACCGCCGACATCCTGTCCACCATTCCCGGCAACCCACCCAACCTCACCAGCCTGCCGCCCGGCTGCCCCTTCCAAAACCGCTGCCTGCACGTCGAAGACATCTGCCGCCGCGAAGCACCGGCATTAGAAATCCTGCACGACCACCGCAAACGCGCCTGCCACAGGCCGTCTGAATATTTACAGGGAGCACAGGCATGAGCGAAACCCTATTATCCGTACGCGACTTACACGTTACCTTCGACGTTAAAGCCGACAACGCTTGGTTTTGGCAAAAACCCGCCACCTTAAAAGCCGTCAACGGCGTATCGTTCGACCTTCAAGCCGGCGAAACACTCGGTGTCGTCGGCGAATCCGGCTGCGGCAAATCCACTCTTGCCCGCGCCATCATCGGCCTCGTCAAAGCCAAAAGCGGCAACATCATCTGGCAGGGCGAAGACTTAACCGCACTTTCCCCCGCCGCCATGCGCCTGAAACGCCGTGAAATCCAAATGATTTTCCAAGACCCGCTGGCCTCGCTCAACCCGCGCATGACCGTGGGCGACATCATCGCCGAGCCGCTGAAAACCTTTTACCCCAAGCTCAAAAAAGCCGACATCGAACACCAGGTCAAAGACATGATGGCCAAAGTCGGCCTGCTGCCCAACCTCATCAACCGCTACCCGCACGAATTTTCAGGCGGCCAATGCCAACGCATCGGCATCGCCCGCGCGCTGATACTCAAGCCCAAGCTGATTATTTGCGACGAACCCGTTTCCGCACTCGACGTATCCATTCAGGCGCAAGTCGTCAACCTATTGAAAGAAGTGCAAAAAGAAATGGGGCTGACCCTGATTTTCATCGCCCACGATTTATCGGTAGTCAAACACATTTCCGACCGCGTGCTGGTGATGTATCTGGGCAACGCCATCGAACTCGGCACCGATCACGAAGTGTACGGCAACCCCGCCCACCCCTACACCCGCGCCCTAATGTCTGCCGCACCGCTGCCCGACCCCGAAGCCGAGCGCAGCAAAACCATCCAACTTCTGCCCGGCGACCTGCCCAGCCCCATCAACCCGCCCAGCGGCTGTGTATTCCGTACCCGCTGCCCGCAGGCCGACAACGGCTGCGCCGAAACCAAACCTGTACTGCAAGACACATCCACCCATACCGTAGCCTGTTTGAAAACCACAACCTGTTAAAAACCGCTATACGGCGTAAAACCCTTATCGAGGCCGTCTGAAAACTTTTCAGACGGCCTCGATCCTATTGAAGCCCAAAAGAGCCAGACAAAACCGTATAAAAACTCATCACGCAAAAAGATGGCTTAAAGATACACTTTTAACCCGTTGCCACTCTTGAGTTTTCGCAAGCCGCCCCTATCTATACGCCAATTTTCACATACCCTTACCAACAAAGATTATGAGCAGCAAAGACTTCTACGAAACCCTCGGCGTAGCCCGTAGTGCAAGCGATGACGAAATCAAAAAAGCCTACCGCAAACTCGCCATGAAATACCACCCCGACCGCAACCCCGGCAACGCCGAAGCGGAGGAAAAATTTAAAGAAATCCAAAAAGCCTACGATATTTTGTCCGACAAACAAAAACGCAGCGCATATGACCAATACGGCCATGCCGGCGTCGATCCCAATATGGGCGGCGGATTCGGCGGTGGTTTTGGCGGATTCGGCGGCGCGCAAGGCTTCGACTTCGGCGACATTTTCAGCCAAATGTTCGGCGGTGCGGCAGGAGGCCGTCAGCCCAACTATCAGGGCGCAGACCTCCAATACGCCGTAGAAATCACACTCGAAGAAGCCGCCAAAGGCATCAAAAAACGCATCACCATTCCCACTTACGAAGAGTGTGATGTCTGCCACGGCAGCGGCGCCAAACCCGGCACCTCGGCAACCACCTGCTCCACCTGTCACGGCACAGGCACCATCCATGTGCGCCAAGCCATTTTCCAGATGCAGCAAACCTGCCCCACCTGTCACGGCACAGGCAAAGAAATCAAAGACCCTTGCGTCAAATGCCGTGGCGAAGGCCGCGTAAAAACCACCAAAACGGTTGAAGTCAACATCCCTGCCGGTATCGACGACGGCCAACGCATCCGTCTCAGCGGAGAAGGCGAACCGGGTATGCACGGCGCACCCAGCGGCGATTTATACGTTGTCGTTCATGTGAAAGAACACAAAACCTTCGAGCGCAACGGCTTGGATCTGCACTGCGAAATGCCCATCAGCTTTGCCATTGCCGCACTCGGCGGCGAAGTGGAAGTGCCCACGCTCGACGGCAAAGTCAAACTGAGCATTCCGAAAGAAACCCAAACCGGCCGCCGTATGCGTGTCAAAGGCAAGGGCATCAAATCACTGCGCTCCAGCGCCGTAGGCGACCTCTATTGCCATGTGGTTGTGGAAACCCCCGTCAATCTCACTGACCGCCAAAAAGAGCTGTTGGAAGAATTTGAAAAAATCTCCACCGGCATGGAACGCTCGCAAACACCGCGTCAAAAATCATTCTTCGACAAAGTGCGCGATATTTTCGATTAAGCGTCTCCCAAGCATACGCCATTTCAGACAGCCTCCAGCCAATGAAAATCCCCTGTCAAGCGACAGGGGATTTTTAATCAATCAATTGGAAGAGACCTTTGCCCTTCCCAAATGTAGATACAATTCAAGGCGTATGGTCAATCAACTTAAAAACGCATACATCAATCATGCTTGGACATTGAGCCGAGCATAATGCAATTGTTATTAAAATTAAGTAGTTTTATTATATGCCAAACTCACCGCGTGCACGGTTTTTGTAACCGGTAGAAATGTGAATGCAGCTGCCCAAACAGTGGAAATAGCTATCGAAAATAATCTGTTTGGCGGTCTTATGGCAGCCATAAAGCAAAACAAGATACCGAGAAGCAATTTAAACAAACTTGTGGTTCCATGTCTGTTAATCCTTTTTTCTCAAAACACGGTTCTAAAATCTTTATGGACAGGTCAATGCAGCAAAGGAGTGGGGTATAAGGCTGGTTCTACTAGATTTGGATATTTAATTAAGTTAAGTAAGATGTGTTTAGATTTGAATGGCAAAAAGGTAATCATTAATGAAATCTGATTTAAAAAATGAATATTATTATAATCAAGAACTTACATATGCAAAATGTTATCAAAAAACTAGTTTTTTCAGTAAGGTATGTACTATTATTTTTGTATTGCTCTGGGCACTGATATTTTTACCTGGAATTTTAGGATTTGAAATTAATAAAAAAACTGAATCTGTTCTTCTCTGGAGTACAGGAGCAATAACTTTTTTAGGATCTATTAGCACATTAATATTCGCCCGATGCCCCAAATGCAAAAAAGTTCAGCCTGCAGGTTATGGGGGCGCAGAAGTGGGTAACGGAGTTGGCTTATCCTATACCAAGGGGTTCACACCTTTTAGGAAACGCTGCTATTACTGTGGAACATATTTGTCTGTCAAGCAGCTGGAAAAAGACAAATTAAAGCAGCTAAATGACTCTGAACAAGAATAAATCAGATTAAAAATCCAGTCTCCAAGGCCGTCTGAAAATGATTACAAGTGTTTTCAGACGGCCTTAGATTCAAATCTCAAGTGCGACACTCAGACAGTAAAGCTTTGAACTGGTTTAAGAATAAAACACTTGGCCTTTCGTAGCCAAGTGTTTTTCTTTACTGATGATTCAACTCATCTTGAACCTTGCGTATTTCCTGATGGCTGATGTTGCGGGAATCCGTTTATATGAGAAGTATTGGCGAATAAGTCCGTTGGTGTTTTCATTCAACGCCTTTTCCCAAGAACGGTGAGGGCGATAAAAATAAATTTTCTTCACCAATGCTGTGGCTATTCGGGTGTACCTGTAGAGTTCCTTTCTGTTCGGCAATACTGCTAAATTCGTGTGAATGGCGTTGTAACGCAAAGCAAAATACTTACTGTAGTTAATACGGAAATGGCTGAATTCGCCCATATCCAACTTTAAACCTTTGCTTCCGGGTATTCCGCCACAGGTTGCCCCCTCCCCGCCCAAGCCCCATTTGCCCGATTTAACCAATCCGCCGTTGGTTCGGCAACTGCGCAGGCAGGCCAACTTCCAGCCAATCAATATCCCCAAGCCGATGCCCGGCTCAGGAAACGTTTCCTCAAACCCAAATACCGTCTTCATCCGCAAGGCTGCCCTATCGTCCATTTGGGTGAAGACGGGTTTTCAGAGTCTTACCATCGCCGGTGCTTATTTACCCTTAATTGCCGGAACGGCTTTGTCGGTTTTCTTCCTGGCTCCGCCGTTCACCGTCGCCTCATCGCGCAGCTTCGCTAAAACACCTTCGCCGATACCCTTCACGTTCTTCAAATCGTCCACACTCTTGAACTGGCCGTTGTGCTGACGGTAGGCCACAATCGCCGCCGCCTTCGACGGGCCGATACCCGGCAGAGCCTTCAACTCCTCCTCCG
>NZ_LGZA01000088.1:0-524 GCF_001308005.1 Neisseria sp. 74A18 | reverse complement strand
CGGAGGAGGAGTTGAAGGCTCTGCCGGGTATCGGCCCGTCGAAGGCGGCGGCGATTGTGGCCTACCGTCAGCACAACGGCCAGTTCAAGAGTGTGGACGATTTGAAGAACGTGAAGGGTATCGGCGAGGGTATTTTAGCTAAGTTGCGCGATGAGGCGACGGTTGGTGGCGGTAAGAAGCCGGCCAAAGCGGCGGTGCCGGCGCTGAAGGAGAAGGCTAAAGAGAAGCGCTGATTAATGCTGGGATTGCCGTCGTCGGTAGTTGATGCCGGTGACGGTTAAATAGACATAGGTAGCGGCCGGATGCGGGAGTGTCCGGCCGCTTCGTTTGGGTGGGAAAAGAATGCGGGTGTCGGTTATGATGCGTTAAAAGGTGCTGAAGTAGATTAGCCCTAAATACCACACCAAAGCCGCAGAGTTTTTAACTGCTGCTTTGGTGTCCCGAAGTTAAAACGAAACTCACATTCTTTCAAGAACAGAGGAAAAGATTTTCGGTCGATTCCGTTGTATTTGCGCAAGACACGT
>NZ_LGZA01000087.1:0-561 GCF_001308005.1 Neisseria sp. 74A18 | reverse complement strand
AACAGGTTGACGCTTCCGACCGCATGGGCGGTGAAGTTGCTGCCGGCGCTGATGTCGGTGTCGCCGCCGCTGATGTGGTGGATGTGTTGGCCGGCGGTGTGCAGCTGGCTTTGCGGGGTAGCGGTGGCGATGCCGTCGGGGGCGGACAGTAAAATCACTTGTCGGTATAAGTCTTTAATACAGTTTTTCAGACGGCCTTCCTGCTCTTCGGTTAAGGTTCCTTCCGCTTTGGCTACATTGGCTGCCTTATTCAGGCTCTTCGCTAATGACAATGCCTGTTCCAAATGGGCGATGGCTTCGTCGCGGTTTAATACTTCTCCCTGCGCACCGCTTTGGCCGTCTGAAGAAATAAACAAGCCTTTGCCCGCCCTCAGCGCACCCCAGCTGTCGGTACGCAGCTCGAAGCCTTCGCCGTTATCGCCGCGTTTTTGGCGTTGGCTGTCGACGATATGGCCGAGGTTGAGTTGGGTTTTGCCGTATTCGGTCGCCAGTTTGATGTGTTCCTGACCCTGTTTGTCTTCCATCCGCAGTTTGTTGTTCGCCCAAGTGCGGATGACGTTG
>NZ_LGZA01000086.1:0-562 GCF_001308005.1 Neisseria sp. 74A18 | reverse complement strand
TCGACGATATGGCCGAGGTTGAGTTGGGTTTTGCCGTATTCGGTCGCCAGTTTGATGTGTTCCTGACCCTGTTTGTCTTCCATCCGTAGTTTGTTGTTCGCCCAAGTGCGGATGACGTTACGGGTGTTCCAGTCGGCGGGGACGTGGTCAGGGTGGGAGCTGTCGTGCATCACGCCGCTGATGTAGGGTCTGTCGGGATTACCCTGTACGAACGACAGCATCACTTCGGTGCCTTCGTGCAGCGGGAAGTGTTGGCCGTAGTCGGGGCCGGCATAGGGTTTGGCCAGTCGGATGGGGCGGCTTTCTCCGCCCGGGCTCCATTCGTCGAGGTCGAACGGCAGTTTGACGCGATAGCGCCCCATGTTGTCGATATAGGCGTAGGTATAGTTGCCGGGGCTGGTGACTCTGGCGGGTAGGCTGCCCTGTATCTTGGGTAGCGGGGTGATGCGTTCGGGGCGGAAGATGCTGTCGGCGGGGATGGCGGTAAAACTGTGGCTGTACGCTTGACCGCGGCTGCCCCTATGGGTGAGCGACACCACCAGCCAGCCGTTGGGCGCTTCGC
>NZ_LGZA01000085.1:0-592 GCF_001308005.1 Neisseria sp. 74A18 | reverse complement strand
AATATGCCTTGGCTGCTTCCGGTTGGGTCGGTTCGGCAAGGGGAAGACCAGTTTTCACATCCAGCTTGGCTTGATCGGCCAGTTTTTTCATCAGCTCGTCGGAGGGCTTGGGCGGTTCTTTTCCCTCCACCCAGCGTTGGAAAGCAATCTTACCGTCCCATTCCGGCAATGGTGCCGGCGGTAATGGCACTATTTCATCCAAATCAGGGACTTTGGGCGACATAAAGTCGTAATTGGAAAGATAATCACTGATGATGTTATAGCGGCGGGCGCGTTCGGCATCTTGAGCTAGATTGAGAAAATCAATATCTCCTTCTTTTAAGTTTCCTGTAAATGCTCTTGATAATCTACGGGCGGCGGAATCCTTGCCACTTTTTATTGCTAAATGGTAGGCATCAACAGCTTCTTTATATTTATTTTCATCAGGCAAAAACATTCCCAGCCAATATGCTGCATCTTTTTGTCCTTGCTCTGCTGCACACTGATACAGCTTTTTCATCAAATCCAAACGGAATGGTCGCGTAGCATCATCATCTATGCTGCTAATCATATCACCCAAGACATATTGGGCATCCCTACTACCCATATCGGC
>NZ_LGZA01000084.1:0-602 GCF_001308005.1 Neisseria sp. 74A18 | reverse complement strand
GTGGTAGTTTTAAAAGACCAAAGGCTAAAACTAAATAAATATAAAGGAAAAGAAAATGAATAATAATGAAATTGAATATGACCGTGATAAAGATAGACAAGGTCTGTTTGAAGAAGTATTTTTTAAAAAGTTATATTCAGACAATCTATGGTTGATGAACAAATGGATAAATGAAACGGAGAATGAAGAACCACTTGATTCACCTGATGCATTACCTGCCGAAATCTATCTAGTTACAATGATTGAATACACCGCAGGCTTCCCCATCAAAGCCGTCAAACAACGATTCGCACAGGCCATAGAATACAGCCAGCTGTGTCTGGACATCAATGCAAAACATCCTGTCGATGATCCTGAACCGATTGAAGAAGGATGGACAATGTCTGTTTGGGGAAATGGTATCTCTTTAACGGAAAACCTGCCTAACGCTATCGGTCTGTGCATCTTGTTCGACCGTATCGACTGGTTGAATATTGTCAGAGAGTGCTACCTGATTGCCGATTGGGACGACCCCGCATTCAGCGCACTAATCAATCTGGTCATTCCCACGGAATTCGACCCCAAGCAGAAATTCCCGCGCGGCGGCTTCAACTTCCGCAAAC
>NZ_LGZA01000083.1:0-608 GCF_001308005.1 Neisseria sp. 74A18 | reverse complement strand
ACCGCCGGACAGCGAACTGGCTTTTTTACGCAAAGCCGCCGATATGGGCAGTAGAGACGCACAATTCGTATTGGCTGAAAAGGTGGCTTGGATTGACCATGAAGAAACACATGAATTCCGGTTGGAGCTAATGCGTAAGCTCTACCGCTGTGCTTCCGAACAAGGCCAAGGAGATGCATCAAAATGGTTAGGGATCAACTTATCAGGGCTTGGACGACACCAAGAAGCGGTAGCGGCCTTTTACCAAGGTGTAAAAAACGGCAATAGCCAAGCGGCCTTATGGCTTGCCGATGGCTTTGAAGGCTTAGAGTTAAACCTTACTCCGGATGCCGAACGCGCACGCCGCTACAACATCATTAGTGATTACCTTTCCAATTACGACTTTATGTCCCCCAAAGTCCCTGATTTGGATGAAATAGTGCCATTACCGCCGGCACCATTGCCGGAATGGGACGGCAAGATTGCCTTCCAACGCTGGGTAGAGGGAAAAGAACCGCCCAAGCCCTCCGACGAGCTGATGAAAAAACTGGCCGATCAAGCCAAGCTGGATGTGAAAACTGGTCTTCCCCTTGCCGAACCGACCCAACCGGAAGCAGCCAAGGCATATT
>NZ_LGZA01000082.1:0-610 GCF_001308005.1 Neisseria sp. 74A18 | reverse complement strand
ATCCTTTGCTCTCCATGTTCAAAGCCGTCCTGCTCGGCCAATGGCACAGCCTCTCCGACCCCGAACTCGAATACAGCCTCATCACCCGCATCGATTTCCAACTCTTCTGCCGCTTCGACGACTTCCGAATTCCCGACCACAGCACCCTCTGCCGTTTCCGCAACCGGCTGGCGCAAGACAACACCTTGGCCGAACTACTGGATCTGATTAACCGCCAACTGACTGACAAGGGCTTAAAAGTAGAGAAAGCATCCGCCGCCATCGTTGACGCCACCATTATTCAGACGGCCGGCGGCAAACAACGTCAGGCCATCGAAGTGGATGACGAAGGGCGGGTCAGCAGCCAAACTACACCGAGTAAAGACAAAGATGCCCGTTGGATCAAAAGCCCGTTGGATCAAAAAAGACGGCCGCTTCCATCTGGGCTACAAACAACACACCCGTACCGATGCGGACGGCTATATCGAGAAACTGCACATCACCCCGGCCAATGCTCATGAGTGCAAACACCTGCTGCCATTACTGGCGGACATCGCAGAAGGCAGCACCGTCTATGCGGATAAAGGCTACGACAGCCGGGAGAACCGACAACATTTGGCAGCGTGCGGCT
>NZ_LGZA01000081.1:0-660 GCF_001308005.1 Neisseria sp. 74A18 | reverse complement strand
AAAATCACATTGTCCGTTATCGCCCTTATCGGCTTGGCCCTCTATATGGCCTACCGATGGATTGCCTGTATCGATATGGGCGGCACCGGGCAATACAAACCGGATTTCTGCTACAACAAACCCAACTGGTTTGAGCGGCTGCAAGCAAAAAGGGAAACCATGAACAACATCGAAGAAATCAAACGAAACCTCGAATTTACCTGCGTACGCGAACAGCGGCCGCCTTTATCCGAAGAAACCCAGCAGCTCTATCATTATGCGCTGCACCGCGATTTGAACCATATGTGGCCGGGCGAACGCGGCGACGGTTTTTGGGACAACCTGCTGCCCTATTACCGCATCGCCGCCGCCAACGGCGACTATAAAGCCAATGTGCGCCTGCAATTCATTCTCAGCGACGGTTGGACACAAGTACCTGAGATAGAAGCGGAAATCGAAGTGCATCAGCTCAATAAACTGTTGCAAAAACAACTCCCCGCCACCGCCTATTACCTGCTCAAAGGCTATATCGAAGACGGCTACGGCGTTTCCGCACCGCCGGACAGCGAACTGGCTTTTTTACGCAAAGCCGCCGATATGGGCAGTAGAGACGCACAATTCGTATTGGCTGAAAAGGTGGCTTGGATTGACCATGAAGAAACACATGAATTCCGGTTGGAG
>NZ_LGZA01000080.1:0-671 GCF_001308005.1 Neisseria sp. 74A18 | reverse complement strand
CAATACAGTGCCGAAAAAGCCCGACAGCAAAGCCGGCTTACCAAGCAGCGCAAAAGAAAGCCCTATAAGCTCCATTCGCAGCTGATCCAACACATCGCTACCCTCATCCGCCGCAAACTCAGCCCCGAGCAAGTGTGCGCCTATTTGCACAAACACCACCAAATCACACTCCACCACAGCACCGTCTATAACTATCTGCGTGAAGACAAAAGCAACGGCGGCACTTTGTGGCAGCATCTCAGAATATGCAGCAAATCCTACCGTAAACGCTACGGCAGCACATGGAGCAGAGGCAAAGTACCCGACCGCACAGGCATTGAAAACCGACCCGCCATCGTCGACGAAAAATCCCGTATAGGCGACTGGGAAGCCGACACCATCGTCGGCAAAGATCAGAAAAGCGCATTATTGACACTGGTCGAACGGGTTACCCGCTACACCATTATCTGCAAATTGAAGAACTTCAAAGCCCAAGATACGGCCAACGCCGTCATTCGGGCGCTGAGAGCGCATAAAGACAGGGTGCACACCATCACCATGGATAACGGCAAGGAATTCTACCGCCACACCCGAATAGCCAAAGCATTGGTGGCTGAAACCTATTTCTGCCGTCCTTACCGTTCTTGGGAAAAGGCGCTGAATGAAAACACCAACGGACTCATCCGCCAATA
>NZ_LGZA01000079.1:0-736 GCF_001308005.1 Neisseria sp. 74A18 | reverse complement strand
AGGCCGTCTGAAATTTCAGACGGCCTTTTGTCATACCCATATTGGGCAAAAATATTCATTCTGATATATTTCCAAAACATACATCTTCAATCCCGATACTTTGAATACAGTTTTGGAACGCCCGCGATGACCCAAACCCAATCCTACCGTCTCACCCTCTCCCGCTTTACTCCCTCCCTCTCAGTCGTCTCCTTCACCGCCACCGAAGCACTCAACACAGCCTACCGTCTCGACATCGAACTCACTTCCACTGATGCCGATTTGCCGCTGTCGTCCTACATCAACCAAGCGGCGAAGTTTACGGTAACGCCGGTAAGCTCTGATGCGTTGGGATTGATTGAAGGAATGTTGGTTCCGGAGCCGTTGAAGGAATGGAGCGGCATCATCACTTCCTGTGAGAAGCTGTCGGTATCGGCTGACGAAACCCGTTACCGCATGGTATTGGAACCCCGCATCGCCGCATTGAAGCATCACCGCACTTCACGGCTGTTTCAAAACCAAAACGTTCCCGACATTATTTCATCGCTGCTGAAACACCACGGTTTTGCCGGTGTCGATTTCCGTTTCAACACTTCCCGCGAATACGGTGTGCGCGAGTATGTGACCCAATATCAGGAATCCGACTTTGCCTTTCTCAACCGGCTGTGCGAAGAAGAAGGAATTTGGTACGCCTTCGAGCAGAATGCCCAATATGGCGATGTGGCGGTATTCGGTGACGATGCCGCCCATTATTTTC
>NZ_LGZA01000008.1:0-76366 GCF_001308005.1 Neisseria sp. 74A18 | reverse complement strand
AAAACCGATGCTCCGGCCGGTTCCGTAGTGACCGTAGTGGTGACTGACGCCAAAGGCAACACCCAAACTGTGACGACTACCGTTAAAGGTAACGGCAGCTACGGTGTAGATGTGCCGAACGCATTGCCTGACGGTGGATATAGTGTCGAAGCCAAAGTGAAGGATCCTGCCGGTAACGAAGGCAAAGGCCGTGATCACGGTTCTATTGATACGGTTGCACCGAAAATCACTGTAGACGCACCGGACAACAGCAAAGACAACACTCCGACGATTACGGGTAAAACCGATGCTCCGGCCGGTTCCGTAGTGACCGTAGTGGTGACTGACGCCAAAGGCAACACCCAAACTGTGACGACTACCGTTAAAGGTAACGGCAGCTACGGTGTAGATGTGCCGAACGCATTGCCTGACGGTGGATATAGTGTCGAAGCCAAAGTGAAGGATCCTGCCGGTAACGAAGGCAAAGGCCGTGATCACGGTTCTATTGATACGGTTGCACCGAAAATCACTGTAGACGCACCGGACAACAGCAAAGACAACACTCCGACGATTACGGGTAAAACCGACGCGCCGGCCGGTTCCGTAGTAACCGTAGTGGTGACCGATGCCAACGGCAACACCCAAACTGTGACGACTACCGTTAAAGGTAATGGCAGCTACGGTGTAGACGTGCCGAACGCATTGCCTGATGGTCGATATATTGCTAAAGCTACGGTGAAAGATGCAGCAGGTAATATTGCTAAAGCAACAGATCCCGGTTCGATTGATACGGCAGCTCCGTCTGTGAAAGCAGTAGATCAGCAAGTACAGGAGGCAAGTTGTGCCAAGGTTAGTGGCATTATCAAAATTGGTGATGCCAATGGTGTAGCGATGATTACTGTTGCCGGAAAAGATGTGACGACAGCGTCTGTGTCTAATCCGATTGTTATCAAAACAAACAAAGGTATTTTGACTGTAAATGGTTACAATGCGGCAAAAGGTGAAGTTGCTTACACTTATGCAGAAAATGGCGCACGCAAAGACCATTCTAGAGGCGATGATTCCGTAGCCGATAAATTTGTGGTAACGGTTAAAGATAAAGCCGGTAATACCGGAATGGATACTTTAGACATCAAGATTACCGATACTGCTCCTGTGGCGGTTAATGATGTAAACAGCATGAGCGAGCGCGATACTGCGGTGCGCGGTAATGTGTTGACTAATGATCAAACGGGTGCAGACACTCCGGCTATGTCATCCTCAGGTAGTGCTAACGGTCAGTATGGCAAATTGGTACTGGCACAAGATGGTACTTACACTTATACCCTGAATGGCAATAATTCTGCCGTTAAAGCCTTGAATAGCGGTCAGAAGCTTATTGATACATTCACTTATACCGTGAGAGATGCCGATGGTGATACTTCTACTGCTAAATTGAGCATCACGATTAATGGAGTCGACAACGATAAAATTACGATCGGTACAAATGACTCCAATACCATTAAAGGTGGAAGCGGTAATGATGTATTAATCGGTGATAATGGCGGTACACAAACCATTATCACGAAAGGTACGAATTACAACGTAGCTATCCTGTTTGACGTTTCAAGCAGTATGAAAAACTTTATTGCAGCAGATGGTAAATCCTATCTGCATATGGCTAAAAAGTCGCTGCTTAAGCTGGCTGCCGATTTGGCTGCACATGACGGTAGCGTGAATACAAGCTTGATCGTTTTCAGCGGTACTGCGCGCGAGGTGGTAGATATTCGTGACTTGAACGAGCGTAATGTCAATAAATTGCTGAAAGGCATTTTGGCTCAAACGGCAGATGAAACAGGCGGTGTAACTAACTATGAAGATGCTTTCCGAGATACTGCCAAATGGTTTAAAGAAGTATCCGGCAACGGCTACACTAACGTTACTTACTTCTTGACCGACGGCCAACCTACTGCCTACGGTAAAGACGGTTCCAGCGGACATCCGCGTACAATCGGTTATGTAACGCAAGAAGCAGTAGATGCCGGTTTACATAGCTTTAAGAAATTGAGTGCAGTATCTGATGTGCATGCAATCGGCTTTAGAAACGGTGTTGAACAAACAACATTGAAGTATTTCGACACAACAACCTCTTCAGGGCAATTGGGTTATGGTCGTGATGTGGTAAGTGCACCGATTTTCTATGATAAATATGCATCTGTTGTCTATCACGGTAAAACCGGTGAAGCGTCGATTGTTCATTCACCCAAAGAATTGGATGCCGCGTTACAAAAAGGTTCTACTTCGATCATCGCGAACGAAGTGTCTAACGATACTTTATTTGGTGGTGAAGGTAACGATATTCTGTTTGGTGATTCCATCAATACAGATAATCTGTCTTGGGTTAATGGTACTACTGGAGCTTCTTATGAAGCAGGCAGCCACGACGGTATGGGCTCTGCTGCACTGGATGAGTTCATCAAATGGAGTGAAAACGGCGGCAAGGCAGCAACTATGCAGCAAAAAGTTGATTTTGTGCGTAAAAACTGGGAAGACCTGTTAGACGGACGCTCTGATGGCGGCGATGATAGGCTGAACGGTGGTGCCGGTGACGACATTCTGTTTGGTGGTGCCGGTAACGACAGTTTGTCCGGCGGAGAAGGTTCAGATAAATTTGTATTCTTAGCCAACAGCAACAGTGGCAAAGATCAAATTCTGGATTTCCAAGCAGGTACCGATAAAGTGGTATTTGCCGATTTGGTAAGCCCTGCTGACTTACAAGGTGCGGTATGGAATGACCAAACTCACACACTAAGCTTTACCGGAGTGGGTGAGGATGGCGTAAGATACCAAAACAGCATCACATTCTCCGGCATGTCGTCAGGTGAGACTCTGAACAGCATTTTAGAGAAACACGTTGAATTTATCGGTTAATGAAATTGTTTAAGCAAAGGGTTCTGTCGAAAGGCAGAACCTTTTTTATAATTAAATTAATTATTTATAGTAAATCAGCTTGGCTTTTGCTATGGCATTGCTGTATCGGCATCCAGTTTTTGCAAAGCCCTCCAACAATTTTCAGACGGCTGCTCTGCTTTCCCATTTAAAAAAGAAAACGCCTTCATATAGGAAGGCGTTCTGCAATGTGTCAGCAATGTGTCAGCAATGTGTTATTTGATTGTAATTATTTGGTTGAGGATGCAGCAGAAGCTGTTGCTGCCGCTTCAGAAGCTGCACCTTGAGCAGCTTGTTTACCCCATGAAGCAGGATATTTATATCCTGCGAAGCGTTGCTTGGCATAAGTTTTAAATTCTTCGGAATTGTAAGCTTCGGCAACGTCTTTAACCCACTGGCTGTCTTTGTCGGTTGTTTTAACTGCGGCCCAGTTCACATAAGCAAAGCTCGGCTCTTGGAACAAGGTTTCTGTCAATTTCATACCGCTGCTCATTGCATAGTTGCCATTGACAACTGCAAAGTCAACATCGGCGCGGCTACGCGGGAGTTGGGCAGCTTCAAGTTCTACGATTTTGATTTTTTTCAAATTGTCTGCAATATCGTTTTTAGAAGCTGTTAACGGGTTAATACCGTCTTTCAATTTTACCCAACCTAACTCATTCATCATCACCAAAGCACGGGCAAAGTTGGACGGATCATTGGGTGCAGAAACGCTGCTGCCTTCTTTTACTTCGTCTAACGATTTCAATTTACCCGGATAAAGACCTAACGGGGCAGTTGGAACTTGGAATACTTCAACGATATCCAATTTATGTTCTTTTTTGAAATCATCCAAATAAGGTTTGTGTTGAAATACGTTGATATCCAGTTCACCTTCGGCTAAGGCTTGGTTCGGCCGCACATAGTCGGTAAATTCAATCAACTTAACGGTATAGCCTTTTTTCTCCAAAGCAGGCTGGATTTGTTCTTTAACCATGTCGCCGAAATCACCTACTGTGGTGCCGAATACGATTTCTTTCTTTTCCGCTTTCGCTACGGCTGAAGCTGCATCGGATGCGGGAGTAGAAGCACTTTCTTTTTGGCTTTGACCGCCACAGGCAGCCAGGGCGAATACTACCGCACCGGCAGAAAAAGTTTTAAACAACACAGACGCTTGCATAATCATATACTCCTTGAGTAAATTAGATAAAAGAAGATTGGGCCGTCTGAAAAGTTCAGACGGCATTAGGCATCAAAAGAAAAATTATCGTTTATCCAGTTTGCGGGAAATGAAATTTCCCAAACTTTGAATCAAAATAACCAGCAGCACCAAGATAGCCACAATAAAAATGATTACTTCGGTTTGATAACGGTAATAACCGTATCGTATGGCCAAATCACCCAAACCGCCGCCACCGATCATGCCTGCGGCAGCGCTGTAAGACAACAGGCCGATTGCCAAAACAGTAATGCTCGATACCATACCCGCTCTGGCTTCGTTCAACAGCACTTTACGGATAATCGTCATCGGCGTGGCTCCCATACTGCTGGCTGCTTCAATTACTCCCCGGGGTACTTCGCGCAGGTTTTGCTCAACCAAACGTGCAAAATAAAATATGCCTGAAACGCTAAGCACCAAAGAAGCTGCCACAGGGCCGATTGTACTGCCGACAATCGCGCGGGTTGCCGGAATCATCGCAATCATCAAAATAACAAAAGGAAATGCCCGCATTAAATTAACCAAATTGTCCCACACTAAATTAACCGGACGGTTATAGTGCAGCTGACGGTTGGCAGTTACAAATAAAAATACGCCCAATAGTGTGCCAAATAGAGTAGCGAAGGTTGTGGAAAGTCCTACCATGATGAACGTTTCCCACAAAGCCTGCACAATTTCACCGCGCATACGGGCAATGTTTTCTACTGCTTCAGTGAAGGTTACATCAGCCATCTCAATCTTCCCTCACCAATTCGCAACCAATTTCTGAGCGTGCATGTATCTGATTGTTTTCAACATTTACTACTTCTACAATTTTCCCTTGGTGCAGCAGGGCAGCACGGTCGCACAAACGGCGGATAACGCTCATTTCATGCGTTACGATAACAATTGTTACATTGAAACGTTTGTTAATATCTTCCAAACATTCCAATACGCTGCGGGTGGTTGCCGGATCTAACGCAGAAGTAGGCTCGTCGGCCAAGATGACTTTAGGGCTTGAGGCCAATGCGCGCGCTATGCCAACCCTTTGTTTCTGCCCGCCTGAAAGTTGTGCCGGATAATGTTCGGATCGGTTTTCCAATCCTACAATTTCCAAGCACTCCGCAACGCGCTTTTTGATTTTTTCAGACGGCCAGCCTGCGATTTCTAAAGGAAAAGCAACATTATCGGCAACAGTACGGTTGCTCAACAAATTAAATTGCTGAAACACCATGCCGATATTTTGGCGTGCTTTGCGCAGTGCCGCCGCATTTAAGGCCGTAAGCTCCTCTCCACCGACAGTTACTTTGCCGGTGTCGGGTCGTTCCAACAAATTAATCAGGCGCAACAGGGTAGATTTTCCTGCTCCCGAATAACCCATCAGGCCGAAAATTTCGCCTGCTTTTATTTCCAAGGTAGTGGGTTCTACCGCAGTAAACCATGATTTGTCACGGTTTTGGTAACGCTTGGAAACATTGTCCAAAATAATCATAAATTTTCCAACACATACAACAAAAGCCCGATGTGTAACACAGCGGGCTGGAATCACAAAACGGAAGGGTGCAGGCAGCAACCTAACGCTTTAGCTGTTTAACGCCCGCAAGCTGTATCAAATCGGCGGATAAATGAATGAAGCAATATTACTGCAAGGCAGCTGTTAAATCAAGTTTATACATGTGAATTTAAATATAAAAAACACCGTTGTAATTCAAACCGCACAGGCCGTCTGAACGCTTCGCTTTTGTTGCGGTTGGACGTGGTTAGCAATGGGTTTATAATTAAATATGGCAAAAATATTTAATAGATACATAAAGTTGAAGGAGAATGCCCATGTTTGTTAAATTTATTTTTCCAGCCTTGGTGGTGGCTTTGGCTGCCTGCACTTCAAATAATGAAGTTGAAAATTTGCGCAACAAATTAACTGAAGCAGAAGTGGCGGTAAAACTGTCTGCCGAAAATACCAAAAGGTTGGAAAACACTTATTCCGATATTTATTTTGTTTTAAACAGCCTGACTGTTGATAATTTTAAGAACAAAGTGGCCAAAGGTGATACTTTTTATGTTTATATAGGCCGTCCGAGTTGTGGAGATTGTGATGCTTTCGAGCCTATGTTCAAGCGTTACATCCATAAACACCAATTGCAAGGCAAAATTTATTATGTGAATGTGCACAGGCTAAATCAAGACAAACCGGCATGGACTGCGTTTAAAAAACAATACGGTTTGAGCGGTACTCCAGTTCTAGTCAAATATGGACGGGGAAAACTGCTTAATAAATTGGATTTTGAAGACAATCAAGGTATTAGTCCGCAGGCTTTGGAAAATTGGATTAAACAGAACCATCTTTAATCGGCATTGAGATGGCATCAGAGTGTTTCAGCAGTCGGTGCATTGTTGATATGGGGCTAAATCTCGGCGCTAAGGTGTGAAAAATGCTTGTAAAGCAGCTGATTTTGGTGTGCTTTTGGCCTTGAGACTAGGAATTTTTTTCGGAAGTGCGGCAGATTGGCAAAGTTAGCAACCGCTACACAAGGGTACACGGGCATGTTGGAAGCTGTTTTAAAATCAGTAAATAACACCTTGAATCGTTGCCTTATGGGGTGAGAGCTAAAATCATATGGCTCTCATTTTTTATTTTTTGAGGAGATTCTTATATATAGTCAATCAATACTTTTTAATACAAGAAATCAAGTTGCAGACAGTACAGGCAGTGCGGAACCGATTCTGTTGTTATTCCAGTGGCTTACACAATCGTTCTCTTTGGGCTAAGGCGCGGCAGCGCCGCAGTAAAAGTTAAGTTGATTATAGTGGTTCTTATTCATATACCACTCCAGCGACCAACATTTCTGCATCTAAACTACCGTAAGATTGTTCCCATGCCTGAGCCGCTTCTGCCGCCGAACAGTTTTGGGCAAATATTTGTTGAGAGTGGCTCATTTTATCGAAAGCAATATGGTTCAATTGGGTACATTCATTTAAAGAAAAAGCAGCTTCTGCTTCAGAAGAAGAACCGGTAGCCATCATAAAAAATGCCGAAACCAATGCGCCTGACACAATTAAAATTCTACCTATTATCATAATATCGCTCCTGAATAGCACGCTTTTTGCGTAACAGATGTCAATTAACCATTTCAAGTTTTTCGAACGTGAAGTAAGGGAAATATTGAAAAAATCGAAATGAAGATAATTATGCTTACTTGAGAGGGTATGTTCTTCATTTAATCTCATGTTTTTTTATTTTACTAAGGTAAATCTGAATTATCAATACTTTTTCTTATTTAATTTTTCAATTAATCTTACTTTTTATTCAAAACTAAAGTAAAATAAAGCTTACTGGAACCAAAGTATGAAAAAACACACCCGACCAAGGAACAAAAGATGGATACATTTAAAGACAGATTAGTTTTTCTTTGGAAAGACGAAGCCCGCCAAGCCAAAATTGCTGCCGACATCGATATGACCATTGCGGGATTCAGCAGAATTTGGAACGAAGGAGGGCTGCCAAAAGCTGAAACGCTAAAGAAAATCAAACAACTCAAAGGGTGTAGTATAGATTGGTTGCTAACCGGCGAAGGTGAGCCTTTCCCCGATGCTTCTTCTGCTGCTTCATCAGCACAAGATACGTTGGGTAATCCGGTGGATATAGATGAATTTATTTTTGTGCCCCGCTACGATATCCAAGCAGCAGCGGGGCATGGCCGCTTGGTGGGTGATGAAAAACCTGTATTCAGTATGGCATTCAGACGTTATTGGGTTGAAAACTACATTACCCGAGATACTAAAAACCTTTCTGTTATTTCCGTGAAAGGCGATTCAATGGAAGGGGTGTTGAATGACGGCGATTCCATCTTAATCAACCATGGCGAAACCACTCCCCGCGACGGTTTGTATGTGTTGCGCTTGAATGAAAATCTTTTGGTGAAACGCCTTCAGCTTATGCCGGGCGGGATTGTCAATGTGATTTCAGCCAATGAAGCGTATCCTACCTTTGAAATAAATCTCAATAATATGACCGATGATGTGGCAATTATCGGCAGGGTGGAATGGTTTGGCAGAAATATTTAAAACAAATGCTGATATCAAATTGCCAAAACTTTTCCGAGGCCGTCTGAAAAGAACAGGCGGTTTTCAAACGTAACCGAACATTTTTAATCAGAATCCGCTAGAATAGCGGGCTTCATTTTTCAGACGGCCTTTTAGATATTGATATGTTGGTATTGGGAATAGAATCTTCTTGCGATGAAACCGGTGTGGCTTTGTACGACGCGGAACGGGGTTTGTTGGCGCATCAGCTGCACACGCAAATGGCTATGCATGCAGAGTATGGCGGCGTGGTGCCCGAGCTTGCCAGCCGAGACCATATCCGCCGGTTAGTGCCTTTAACGCAAAGCTGTTTGGAACAGGCAGGTGTGGAATATAGCGATCTTGATGCGGTGGCTTTTACTCAAGGTCCGGGATTGGGCGGGGCGCTGCTTGCGGGATCAAGCTACGCCAACGCTTTGGCTTTTGCATTAAATATTCCGGTTATACCAATTCATCATCTTGAGGGTCATTTGCTGTCACCCCTGCTTTCCGAAGAAAAGCCCGAGTTTCCTTTTGTTGCTTTGCTCGTGTCGGGAGGGCATTCCCAATTTATGGCAGTGAGAGGCATTGGAGACTATACCCTGTTGGGAGAGAGCGTTGATGATGCTGCCGGTGAGGCTTTTGACAAAACAGCAAAATTATTGGGGTTGCCTTATCCCGGCGGAGCCAAGCTTTCCCAACTTGCTAAGGATGGAGCTGAAAATGCCTTTGATTTTCCCCGTCCTATGCTGCACTCGCCTGATATTCAGATGAGCTTTTCCGGTTTGAAAACCGCAGTGCTAACCGCTGTGCAAAAAGTGCGGGAACAACATGGCGGTATTGTGCCGGAGCAAACCCGTAACGATATATGCCGTGAATTTCAGGATGCGGTGGTAGATGTATTGGTTGCAAAAGCACACAAAGCCCTACTGGATACCGGTTTTCGAACTTTGGTTGTTGCAGGGGGGGTAGGGGCGAATTGGAAATTGCGTGAAGCTTTAAGCCGTCTGAAAATACAGACTGCCTCCATCAAAGGCCAACCGAAGCCTTTGCCGGAAGAGGTAAAAGTATATTTTCCCCCGATGGAATATTGTACCGATAACGGCGCAATGATTGCTTTTGCCGGAGCAATGCGGTTAACAAACGCTCGGGAAGCGGGCAGTTTTAATGTTAAACCGCGATGGCCCTTAACGGATATTGTGGTAGCTTGAAAATGATGCAAATCCGATAAATGATAGACGGCCATTGCAAAACCAACATCAATAACGCACAGTAATCCGATAACATTTCAATAGTGAAAAACCGCAACATCCGACAAATGCCGGGTGTTGCGGTTTTTCATGTTAAACGCTTAACTGAATGTAAGCATCAAATCGGACTTTTCATACGGCATTACCGTTTTATATCCAACTCACACCGTTAGATATTATCCGGATCGTTTAAAGCATTGATGCTGTAGCCGCCGTCAACATAGGTAATTTCACCCGTGATGCCTGAAGCCAAGTCAGACAATAAAAATGCTGCCGTGTTGCCTACTTCTGTGATGGTTACATTGCGGCCGAGCGGATTATGTGAAGCAACATGGTTTAACAATTTGCTGAAATCGGCAATGCCTGAAGCAGCCAAGGTTTTGATCGGGCCTGCTGAAATGCCATTGCAACGGATACCTTCTTTGCCCAAGCAAGCAGCGGTAAAGCGTATGCCTGCTTCCAAGCTGGCTTTGGCCATGCCCATTACGTTGTAGTGTGGAACGGCTCTCACCGCACCGAGATAGGTCAATGCCAAGATCGAGCCGTTTCTACCCTGCATCATCGGGCGCGCCGCTTTTGCCAAGGCAGGCAAGCTGTAAGCCGAAACTTCGTGGGCGATTTTGAAAGCCTCGCGGCTGATGCTGTCTAAAAAATCACCGTCTAACGCTTCGCGGGGCGCAAAGCCGATAGAATGAACCAATCCGTCTAATCCGTCCCATACTTTTCCTAGGTCGGTAAATGTTTTCTCAATTTCTTCATCACTTTGTACATCGCAGCGGAATACCAATTCGGAACCCAGTTCTGCAGCCATTTTACGTACGCGGTCTTCTAATTTATCGACCACATAAGTGAAAGCCAGTTCAGCACCTTGCTCATGACACGCTTTGGCAATACCGTAAGCAATAGAACGCTCAGAGATCATGCCGGTAATCAGAATTTTTTTACCTTGCAAAAAGCCCATGTATATTATCCTTAAGTAGTGGTTTTGAGGATTAACCAAACGGCGCATTATATCAAAATCAGCAAGTTAAGCATAGAAAATGGGAGCATGCACTTCGGCCTTTTTATAATCCGAAAAACACGGTCTTTATCGATGGAGCGGTCATTGCCAACAAGCCGTTTTTTATTTTTATTAGGTGAAATTTGGAGATTCCGGAAAGATGGAGAAGCAGTGCAAATCTGATTTCACTCAGATAGAAAAAAGCCGGCTCGTGTAACATAAAAAGATTCGCAAATCAAAACGGCTTGATAATGTAGATTATTTATTTCAGATGTTCGGGCAATAAATTAAGTTTATTTTTCATAAGAGGTAACCCCTATTGTAGAACTTATTTGTTTGGACTGTGCTTCGCGATTTGAGGAAGAGTTAAGCTATAATTCGCCCTTTCAGCAATCGGAAATTTGCACAATTTTTGCGGCTTTTCCGGTGCGCTTAAGTTGGTACACTAAAGATTTTGAAAGGTTTTTCCATGAATGATTACAGCGAAATGATGCCGTCTGAAACAGACCGCGAAGTGAGCGCACTTGCTTTGCCGCCCCATTCTATGGAAGCCGAACAATCAGTATTGGGCGGATTGCTGTTGGAAAATTCGGCATGGGACAGAATAGCAGATGTTGTCAGCCCTGAAGATTTCTACCGTCATGAGCACCGCCTGATTTTTCGTCATATTGCAGCCTTGATCAACGAAAGTCGGCCGGCGGATGTGATTACAGTGCAGGAAGCACTGGAGAGAAACGAAGAGTTGGAAGCCGCGGGCGGATTCAATTACCTGATCTCGTTGGCTCAGAACACCCCTTCGGCGGCCAACATACGCCGCTATGCAGAAATTGTGCGCGAACGTTCGATAATGCGCCAGCTTGCAGAGGTTGGCACAGAAATTGCACGCAGTGCCTATAATCCTCAAGGAAGGGATGCAGGGCAGCTTTTGGATGAGGCTGAAAATAAAGTATTCCAAATTGCCGAAAGCACGGCCAAGTCGAAGCAGGGCTTTTTGGAAATGCCCGCGCTGCTGCGGGAAGTGGTTGCCCGTATCGACATGCTGTATTCGCGTGAAAACCCTGATGAAGTAACCGGCATTGCTACGGGTTTTATCGATTTGGATAAAAAAACATCGGGGCTTCAACCCGGAGATTTGATTATCGTTGCCGGCCGGCCGTCTATGGGTAAAACCGCGTTTTCAATCAATATTGCCGAGCATGTGGCAGTAGAATCCAAATTGCCGGTGGCCGTGTTTTCTATGGAAATGGGTGGCGCGCAATTGGTAATGCGTATGCTCGGTTCGGTAGGCCGCCTCGACCAGCATGTGTTGAAAACAGGCCGTTTGGAAGACGAACATTGGGGCCGTCTGAACGATGCCGTCGCAAAGCTATCCGATGCGCCGATGTTTATTGATGAAACGCCCGGGCTGACTGCACTCGAACTGCGCGCCCGCGCCCGCCGTTTGGCACGACAGTTCAATGGAAGGTTGGGGTTGATTGTCATTGACTACCTTCAGCTGATGGCAGGTTCGGGGCGGAGTGATAACCGTGCATCGGAGCTGGGAGAGATTTCACGTTCGCTGAAAGCTTTGGCCAAAGAATTGCAAGTGCCGGTGATAGCATTGTCGCAATTGAGCCGTACAGTTGAGCAGCGCACCGATAAACGGCCGATGATGTCGGATTTGCGTGAATCGGGTGCAATTGAGCAAGATGCTGATTTAATTATGTTTATGTATCGGGATGAATACTATAATGCAGAAACCCAGTTTAAAGGTTTGGCAGAATGTATCATCGGCAAGCACCGTAACGGCCCAACCGGAAAAGTATTCCTCACCTTTATCGGCCAGTTTACCAAATTTGAAAATGCCGCATATGTGCCTGAGGCGGCAATGATGGAAGATTGATACAGATTCTCCCATACTGTCAGCCGTATTTCATATTTTATTAGGCGGGCATGACGTTATCGTTTACAATAGCAAACGAAAATAAACAAATCGTTAATTCAGAAGGCAGATACATGTCGTATCACACCTTCAATAATAGGGTTGCGGGGCCCTAAATAATTGATGGCACAATGGTTTTATTGTTGGCCGTTTGTCAAACTTTCGTCTTAAAGCCGGTTGGTAGCATAACCATTATTTTCAGGCACATCGCACATGAGGCCGTCTGAAGCGGTTTGCGGACGAGACACATTACTCAAACAACGTCATCAGGTTTACTCATGCATTCACAGAGCAAAGGTTTTACCTTAATAGAATTACTGATCGTTATTGCGATTGTTGCCATTATGGCTACGATCGCCCTCCCTAATATGAGCCAGTGGATTGCCTCGCGCCGTGCAGCGGGTCAGGCAGAACAAGTAGCCAATCTTTTGCGTTTTGCAAGAGCGGAAGCCGTCCGCTTAAATGCCATTGTATATGTTTGCCCCGTCCAAATTAAAAAAGACGGCAATCCGGATCAATACTGCGACATGAAATATACAGGCCAAGGGCTTGCCGCGTTTGCAGACAACAATAAAAACGGCATTTATGAGCGCAATGAAGACACAGATCTGCGTACGGTAATCCTTAATTCTCCGCAAAATACCAAAGTGAGTTATCAGGTTGATAATTATGCTTTCAGCGGAGAACGCACCGGAAATAATCACATGTGGGGCTTCCTGCCCAACGGCACCTTCGGCCATAAAGCACAAGCCGCCGACAAATTAAACCACTCCACCGGATATGTAAAGATTTCTCTTACCGATGCATCAGCCAGTAGCGAGGCAGATAAAAGGGCACGCTCAACGATTGTTGTCATTGATAGTGCAGGTCGGGCAACCGTATGTTCGGGCAACTCCGATGGAAGTCAGAATTCTAAAGATATTATGAAAAATTTATGTCGTTACAGCAGCGATAACACATAACATCTGTCTGTTTATCATTTCCTTTTCATGAACACTAAAAAAGAATATCTAAAATGAATGTTAGCAACAATAACATAATAAAGCCAAAGGCAGGCCGTCTGAAAAAAAGCCAGCGCGGTATGACTTTGGTAGAAGTGTTGGTATCTATGTTTGTTTTGGCGGTAGGCGTGTTGGCTCTGCTGGCAACCCAGTTAAGAACAGTAGCGAGTGTGCAGGAAGCTGAGAGCCAAACTGTTGTAGCTCAAGTAGTTCAAAACCTTATGGAAAGCATGTTGATCAATCCTACGCTGTGTAGCAAAGATGATAAAGATGATTCACGATGTGCCGGTAAGGTTGATGACAATACGCCTGAAAGTTGGGTTGTAAAAAGCTACGATAATCAAAGCTTTTTTGTTGATAATAATCCAAATGCAATCAGCTATAGATTCTCAAATCCTATAAAAGTCAGAAATTGCTCACAAAGTAAGTGGTGTCGTCCTGATGATTCTAAATCTTTAAATAAAAGAGAAATATTGGAAGATCATTTAGCCCGTTTTGAAGACAGTATTTTTCGGGCTTTACCTAATGCTAATGCTTGGTACATCATTTGTAATGATAATTCCGGCAACGACATGACTATTTCTGGAGGTAATGTAAACCATCGTTGTTCAAGAGGTGCAAATGATCCGTTGGTGGTAAAGGTGTTGTGGGAAATGGAAGCCGAAAAAATCAAAGATAATAACGCCTTAACTCAAAATAATAAAAAAATTGTGTATACCTACCAAGCACGCCTTGCGGAGTAACGTATCATGAAAATGCACTTATCTTCTTCACACATTGCGGGCAAACATAGTCAGCAAGGTTTCAGTTTGATTGAATTTGCCGTAGCCAGCATATTGAGCCTGTTGGTATTGGTTGCAGTCAGTACCGGTTATTTTACTGCGCGCACTTTGAACACGGCGGCTGATACCCGTCTTAAATTTCAACAGGATTTGCGTAATGCCGCCAATATGGTTGTGCGGGATGCCCGTATGGCAGGTGGTTTTGGCTGTTTCAGCCTGATTGGTGAAAAAGACGGTAAGGTTATTCATGATCGCAACACTTCTACATCCGGTTCGGAAGCGTTTAAATTGGAGAACAATCCGTCCAATCTAATGCCTGTTCGTACAATAGCCCAATCTAACTTCAGGCCGGCCGGTTTTTCGGCATCGTCTGATGCATTGATATTTATGTACGGTTCTGGATCGGGACGTATAGGCAGTATAGACAGAGGTGTTTCAAATAACCAGCCTTTGATTTTCAGCAGTTGCAATACCTTGGTGCGTCCTGCAAACGATACTATACCTTCCGATGAAAGTGCGCTGAAAACCACATTAGGTGTTTCGGATTTGCAGTTAAGTGAAATTATGGTGATGAATTACACGGTAAATGCTTATGTAACCGGCAGTATTAATGGTCAATCGGGATTGTTCCGTTTTCAATTGAGTGGAAATGATTGGAGTAGCCCGCAACTGCTGATTAAAGATGTTACCGGAGCAAATTTCAGATATACCTATGTGAACAATTGCCCCGAAGAAATATTGCCGAAAGATAAAACCAAGTTTGAAAGATTCGAATATTCTCCTAATTTGACGAGAATGCCTGCGCTCATACAAATTAATTTAAGCGGGGGAGCTCAGGATCAAAATCAAATTTATACCATTAACGCTTCAGTGAGGGGGGGGAACTCATGCGCAAACCGTACACTTTAAAACACATCAATAAATCAGCACAACAAGGGTTTTCGTTGTTTATCGTGTTGATGGTGATGATTGTAGTGGCATTTTTTGTGGTGAGTGTGACACAATCGTACAATACTGAACAGCGCATCAGTACTAATGATGCCGATAGAAAATTTGCAGCAGCTTTAGCCGAAGCGGCATTAAGGGAAGGAGAAAGTAAAATTGCAGCCTTCGATGGTATCGTGAAATTCACGGATAATTGTACGGATGCGAAATGCCGTGCCGCAGGTAGTTCTCCCGGTACTTTCGGAGATATTATCGTAGAACCCGGTACTTCAACGGTTGAAGCTTGGGAACGGCGCAATGTAGGCGGCAAAGCTAAACTTTTAATAGATACTAACGGCGGAACATTGGCGAACATGGGAGCAAGTGAATCACCGCGTTATATTATCGAATATATCAGCACCCAAGATGACGGCATGGTTATCTATCGTGTTACCGCCAAAGCGTGGGGAAAAAATAAAAATACGGTAGTGGTTTTACAGTCCTATGTGACTGCAGGGTAAGGGGGGAGCAGAAACATGTCTTTCCAACCAAAAGGGTTTACTTTGATTGAAATGCTGATAACCATTGCAGTAATCGGTATTTTAGCCACTATCGCTCTGCCTTCTTATATGCACTACATAGAACGTGGCCATTTGGCTCAGGCACATAACGAATTGGTAAATATCAATAACCATATTAAAACGGAGCGGGTTAAACAGCCGTCGAGTTATAGGGATGAAAGCCAGCTCAGACTGTTTGTAGAAGGTCTTCACAAAGAAGCGGAAGTAAAGAAGAAATATGATATTCAAGTGTATGTGCCTGAGAGTAATAGTCTTGTTTATCATCTGGTGGCCAAGCCTCAAGCAAGCAGCGGTTATACAAAGGCTGTTTGGATGAATAGTGCCGGAGACGCTTATAAGTGCGATAATGCAGCTGCTGCCGAGCGCTATGCGACTGATGGAGATTGTGAAAAAATCGGCGGAAAGTAAATAACTATATTGCCTGTTTCTGTTGTCTATTTGCTTCCAAACAAGTGAAAAAGTTTAAAAAGAAATGTACTCGGGATAAGAAGTCGAAATTCAATCTAAGAATTTCGACTTCTTGTTTATGATTCCATACATTTTTTTGTGATGAATCATCATCGCCCAATCGAATATCGCATGTGGTTGTGAGCAGACAATCGGCAGGCTTCCAATATAAGACAACAGATATTCGATCACAGATTTCGTTACTGCGTTTGGGGAGAAGACCGCAAAAAAGTCTTTCAGATGATGCATCCCAATCCCACAATACACAATAAAAGTTAAATTGATTAAACATATGGCCCCTCTTAAAACATTTGGTAAGTTCGGAGCATTTATAATTGTTTTCAGACGGCCTTAAGTAAATAAACCATGGAATAACAATGAATACATTTGAAAAGATAAATAACGGCATCAGCCAAAGCCTTAGTCATTATGAAACCATGACCGGCAGTATAAATGCGATGGTTCAGGCATTTTGGTTGCGGGTTCCTTATTTGGTATTGGCGCTGTTGGTATTTATTCTGTTTTATTTTTTATCCAAGCTGTTTAAGCGGCTGACTGCCAAACTGCTTGCCGGCCGTTTGAGTAACCGCATGAATCTTTTGCTGGTTTTGCAGCGTATCGGAGGAGCCTTAATTATATTTGCCGGATTTTTGGCTTCAATGATGATTGCTATTCCCGATTTTACGCCTGCCCAGTTGATTAGTGCGTTGGGTATCGGCTCGGTTGCGATAGGTTTCGCATTCAAAGATATTTTTCAAAATTTACTTTCAGGTATTCTGTTGCTGCTCAGTGAGCCGTTTAGGATAGGGGATAGGATTGTGTCCGGCTCATTTGAAGGTACGGTAGAAAATATAGAAATCCGAGCTACTACCTTGCGTACTTATGATGGCCGCCGTATTGTGATACCGAATGCGCAATTATTTACATCACCGGTAACGGTTAATACCAGTAGCGGCAGATACCGTCAAAGCACAACTTTTAATGTATCGGCACAATTAGATATAGATGCTGTTAAAAATCAAGTGATTTCAGCCGTCTTGGAGCAGTGCGGTCATGATATTTCGGATCCTCAAATTGCAGTAATTGAGCTTTCTGATGGCTCTGCTACTTTAGAATTACGCTGGTGGGCTCAAGGCCATGCAGACAATAACCGCATTTTAGATGAGGTGTTATCTTGCATTCAGCCCTTTTTGATAAAAGGGGATAAGGATTAAAGCAATGGAAACCAAAACAAAGAGTTGGGTGAAAAATATTTTTCAGACGGCCTTGATGGTTTTGTTGGTGTCTGTTGCGGTTGACTGGTGGCGAAAGCCTGAGCAGCCCCTTGAATTTGCCGAACAGCCGCTTATTCTGCTCGACGGACACAAAACCAGTTTGAGTGGGATGAGTAGCGAGCGCACGGCGATAGTTTATTTTTGGGGGAGTTGGTGCGGAATCTGCCGTCATACCTCTCCGGTTATACAGCGCGTACATCAAGCAGGTATACCGGTATTAGGTGTTGCTTTGCGTTCCGGAGCGGAGAATGAAGTGCGCGATTATATGCGTAACAACGGCATGAGCTTTGATACGGTAAACGATGCAGACGGCGCACTTTCAGCGGAGTGGCAGGTGTCGGTAACACCTACGATCGTTTTGATTAAAAACGGCAAGATGGTACACAGCACCACAGGCTTGAGCAGTTATTGGGGGTTGCGCGGCAGGCTTTGGCTGGCGGACTGGATAAATTAAATTCAGACGGCTTTCGTTTTGTGTAACCGATTTTGGCAAAAGCCGTAAATGGTGGATGCAGTTAATCTTGTTCGATATTGTCAATAAAAGTCCCGTGTTGCCCATATTCCAATATGGACAACACGGGACTTTGCACACAAGTTTTTGTTACGCAGCCGGTTTCTTATTGTTTTCGGTTTCTTGATATTCTTGGCCGTCTGAAAGCAACAATTTAGGTTTGCTGCCTTTTTCAATCACGTTTTCATTGACCACAACTTTTTTCACTTCTTTCAAACCGGGCAATATGTACATGGTTTCCAGCAGGCAGCGTTCTACGATGGAACGAAGGCCGCGTGCGCCGGTTTTGCGTTCCATCGCTTGCTTGGCAATGCTGCGTAATGCGGAAGGCAAAACTTCCAACTCCACACCTTCCATCGCAAACAACGCTTGGTATTGTTTGATTAGTGCGTTTTTCGGTTCGGTCAGAATATTGATTAATGCATCTTCATCAAGCTCGGCCAGAGTGGCGATAACAGGCAGGCGGCCGATAAGTTCGGGAATCAAACCGAATTTAATTAAGTCTTCAGGCTCTACGGTTTCAAATAAAGCCGTAATATCAGCGTTTTCATCTTTGCTGCTGACGGCGGCACCAAAACCGATTCCGCCTTTTTCCGTGCGTTGGCGGATAACTTTTTCCAAACCGGCAAACGCACCGCCGCAGATAAACAAAATGTTGGTGGTATCCACATTGATAAATTCTTGATTGGGATGTTTGCGCCCGCCTTGGGGAGGAACGGAGGCAACCGTTCCCTCAATCAGTTTCAGCAATGCTTGTTGCACACCTTCTCCCGATACGTCACGGGTTATCGAAGGGTTGTCACTTTTGCGGGAGATTTTGTCGATTTCATCGATATACACAATACCGCACTGTGCTTTTTCGACATCGAAATCACATTTGCCCAATAATTTCGTAATAATCTGTTCCACGTCTTCGCCCACATAGCCTGCCTCTGTGAGCGTGGTGGCATCGGCCATTACGAAAGGTACGTCGAGTTTTCGTGCCAGTGATTGGGCGAGCAGGGTTTTTCCGGAGCCCGTCGGGCCGATAAGCAGGATATTACTCTTTGATAATTCTACATTATCGCTGCTTTTGGGATGGCGCAAGCGTTTGTAGTGGTTATAAACCGCAACAGCCAAAGCCTTTTTGGCTTGCTCTTGTCCGATAACGTGATCGTTGAGATTGGCAACGATTTCGGCCGGAGTCGGTAATCGGTCTTGTGGAGCATTTTCAACAGAGATGTTGTCGGAATCTTTATGCTGGCTTTGAAGCATAATGCCGCAAGTTTCTACGCATTCATTGCAGATTAAAGCTTTTTCGCCTTCAATCAGGTTTTTGACCTCATGCTCGGGTTTGCCGCAAAACGAGCAGAAACGTTTTTCGTCTGACATATTTTAGTTTTCTTTGGAGAATTATTTTTTAAGAATGGATGAGGAGCTGGTTAAGTTCAACTGGTAAGTATAATAAGTATCTGCTTGTTTATCAAACTAAGTAGATGAGTATTCATATAGAAGCTTAAAAGGCTCTTAAGCACAATGAAGATTTACCGTGGCGGCTTTTGGAAAAAGAAAAAGTATCGGGTGATGAAAAATCAAGAATTTTTCAACATGTACGGTTTGTGCAACAATATTTTAACTTTATTGAAAGTAAATATGGTTACTTTTTATTTGGTCTTTTCGGCAAAAATGAGCATATTGGTATGCTTATTAGATAGTTTTATAAGGTAAAATATGGTTTAAGTAGAAGAAAATATATTTTTCGACTTTACAGCAAAGCCGGTTTTAATCAATAATTTAATGAATACAGGTAAACCGTGTTGTCATAAGCCTGAAAAGCAGGAAGGAGACGGCGCGATGGTTTTATTTTAAATACACACGGAAGATGAAAAATGCCGATGATGAATATCAGCAAAAAAATTGCCGCCGCTTGTTTGAGTATCGGTTTGGCAGCTTTCAGCCTGCCTGCAGCAGCCGATGATTTAGACGTGTTAGGGCAATTTTTAGAGCAGAATTTTCCGGTTGAAAGCGATCCGTTGGGCGCATTCGCCACAATGAAAATCGAAGATCAGTTAGAAGCGCAGGCTGCTTACGCAGGTCCTTTACTGTCTTCGCAATCTGCTTTAATCGTCAACAATAAAACAGGCGAGGTGCTTTTTCAGAAGAACCCCAACCGCGTGATGCCGATTGCCTCGATTTCAAAATTGATGTCTGCCATGGTTGTGCTTGATGCCAATCAGAATATGAATGAGCCGATTACCATTACCGCTGCGGAAATCGACCGTTTGAAAGGCACCGGCAGCCGCTTGGCAATAGGCACTACTTTAACCCGCGGCGAACTGCTTCATTTGAGTTTGATGAGCAGTGAAAACCGTGCCACTCATGCACTCGGCAGAAGTTATCCGGGCGGTATGCCCGCTTTCGTGGATGCCATGAACCGTAAAGCGCAAAGCTTGGGTATGAGCAACACCCGTTTCTACGAACCGACCGGTTTGGACTTCCGTAATGTTTCAACTGCGAACGATTTGAGCAAAATGGTACAGGCGGCAAGCAAGTATCCCGTTATCCGCCGCGACAGTGTTTCAAATTATCGTGCGGTTTATACCAACCGGGGGCAGCAAAGCTATAAAAACAGCAATGCTTTGGTTCGTGAAGGCGGTTGGAATATTGAGCTTCAAAAAACCGGTTATATCCGCGAGGCAGGCCGCTCTATGGTTGTGAAGGCGAAAGTTCAGAACCAACCGGTAACCATTGTTTTGTTGAATGCGCCTTCATCTCTCAGCCGTGTGAACGATGCGCGCAAAATTGAATCTTGGATGCTGCAAAAACGCTCTTAATATTTAGAGTATATTTTGTGGTTAATCAATAACAGCCTGACGGATATTGGTTGAATCGTCAGGCTGTTTGGTTTTGAAAACACCGGGTAAGCCGTTTAAATGATTCAGCTTGGAGCAAGGTTTATGCTTTTTCTTAAGTTGGTTGACTGCGCTAATTACAAAAAAGCCGTCTGAAATAGATTTTCAGACGGCTTTTCAATATACGTTTTATGGTCGATTTACTCGCTTAATAGAGCAATATCGGCCACGGCGTTCATCAGATCCGCCAATTGATTCAGAAGGTTGAGGCGGTTTTGTTTTACCGCGGCATCGTCGGCCATTACCATTACATTGTCGAAGAAGGCATCCACTTGCGGCTTCACCGAAGCCAAAGCGGATAAGGCCGTCTGAAAATCTTGGGCAGCCAAGGCGGCTTCGATTTTTGGCTGCAAATCTTTCGCAGCGGCAAACAGGGCTTGTTCTTCGTTTTGCTGCAACAGGCTTTCGTTTACTGCGCCTAATTCGGCATCGGCTTTTTTCAACAGGTTTTGTACGCGCTTGTTAGCGGCGGCAAGGGCGGCTGCTTCGGGCAGTTGTTTGAACGCGGCTACGGCTTGCAGTTTGGCAGCCAAGTCGTTTAAACGGCTCGGTTTTTTGGCTAATACGGCTGCAACGATGTCTTGCGGGTAATCGTTTTGCAGCAACACGGCCAAGCGCGCCTGCATGAAGTCGGCAACTTCGGCAACGGTGTTGTCGGCGAGTTTGCCTTGCGGGAAGCTGTTGTAGGCCGTCTGAAGCAGATCGTTGATGTCCAAATCGTGTTGCATCAACATGCGCAACACGCCAAGTGCGGAGCGGCGCAGGGCATAGGGGTCTTTGTCGCCGGTAGGAATCAGGCCGATGCCCCAAATGCCGACCAGGGTTTCCAGTTTGTCGGCCAAGGCGACGGCGGTGGCAATCGGGCTTTCAGGTAGCTTGTCGCCGGCAAAGCGGGGTTGGTAATGTTGTTCGACGGCATCGGCAATTTCCGGGCTTTCGCCGTCAAGTTGGGCGTAGTATTTGCCCATGGTGCCTTGCAGTTCGGGGAATTCGCCGACCATTTCGGTAACGAGGTCGGCTTTGGCCAAGCGGGCGGCGCGTTCTGCCGTGGCTTTGTCGGCTCCCAGTTGTGCGGCAATGTGCGCGGCCAGGCTTTGCAAACGCTCGATGCGTTCGGCTTGCGAACCGATTTTGTTGTGATAAACCACGTTGGCCAGTTTGGGCAGACGGCTTTCGAGCGTGGCTTTTTGGTCTTGTTTGTAGAAAAATTCGGCGTCAGACAGGCGGGCTCGCAATACGCGTTCGTTGCCGTGGATGATGTGGCTCGGGTCTTCGGTTTGCAGGTTGGAAACCAGCAGGAAGCGGTTCATCAGCTTGCCGTTTTGATCGAGCAGCGGGAAGTATTTTTGGTTTTGCTGCATGGTGAGAATCAGGCATTCCTGCGGCACGGCGAGGAAGTGTTCTTCAAAACCGGCCTCCAATACCACCGGCCATTCTACCAGCGCGGTGACTTCGTCGAGCAGGGCTTCGTCGGCGGCAACCGTGGCGTTCAGACGGCCTGCCTGTTGGTTTAAGGCTGCTTGAATGGCGGCTTTGCGTTCGGCAAACGATGCAATCACTTTGCCTTGTTCGCGCATTTGCTCGGCGTAGCGGTCGGCGTGGGTAATGTCGAACAGGCCGTCTGAAAGGAAACGGTGCCCCGAAGTTTGACGTTGGCTTTCCAATCCCAATACGGAAGCGGTAACGGTATCTGCGCCGTGCATCACGATTAAACCGTGAACGGGGCGCACGAAGGTGTGCGTGCTGCTGCCCCAACGCATCACTTTAGGAATCGGCAGTTTTTTCACGGCTTGGGCGAGAATGTCTTCCAGCAATTCAGGCAGGCTTTTGCCTTGTTGGGTAAATTCGTATGCGTAAACGTCTTGCTTGCCGTCGTGAACGATTTTTAAGTCGGCAATATCGGCACCGCAAGAGCGGGCAAAGCCTTCCAGCGCTTTGGTGGGCAGGCCGTCTTTCACGGCATTGGCGACCGCCGGGCCTTTTTTTACCACTTCTTGGTCGGCTTGAACGGCTTTGACGTTTTTAACCTGCACGGCAAGGCGGCGGGGTGAGGCATAGGCGGTGTATTGGGCAACACCTTCGATTAATTGCGCTTTTTCCAAGCCTTCTACAATGGAAGCGGCAAGGCTGTTGCCCAAGTTGTTGAGGGCTTTGGGGGGTAGCTCTTCGGTGAGGAGTTCGATTAACAGGGTTTGGGTCATTGATATTAACCTTATATTAAATTTTGTCGTTTAGCCTCACTCCATACAAAGGGGCTTTTTTCTTTCAGATATTTTTCAGATATCTTTCTTTCAATGTAGGCTAAAAAATCATCGGCACGTTTTTGGCTAAGATTTGGATCATCTAGTTTTAGTCGTTTAATTGTATTTTCAGCTAGCATCTTTAATTTTGGATAAGAGTTATAATTTATACCAATTTCACCATTTACCAAATTTAATATGAATGTTCCAGATGTTGTAATCAGAAATGGATCTAATATATCTTCGTGTACATTTTTATTTCTATTTGCGCTTAAGCAAGCAAAGCGATAATTACTCCAGTCATACACCATATTTTGATAATTTGGATTAGATTTTGGGTGGAAATGATCTATAGTGCAGGTGCCGCTTGGTAGGTCGATATAAAAGCAATAATAGGCACAAATGCCCTTGTGGTCTTTATGTAAATCAGGAATACATTTGGTCCAATAAGAAGGTAATTTTTTATATTGGTAACCAGGGTTTTCTTTCTGCCATTTTTCCCCTTTTTCTCTAACTTCCTTTGCGAAATAGCTAGGTTCTTTAGGCTTTTTTTTGATATACATCATAGAGTTATCCATCCTTTTTTCTCGCAGATATATCTCCATCTTGTTAAAAAAGGATCCTTTGGGTCTAATGATTCTGTTAGTTTCTTATAAATTTCATCTATATATTCTTTGGATGGTTTTTCGTTTGTCGCGGTTATTTTACTGGCTTCATCTATGAGTTTTTGGAAGTCAGGGGCTCTGCTGCTGGTTAAATCAAAAGCTTCACTTAATAGCCAGCTATCGGAGCTTCCTTTTTTTTCAAAAAGCCGATTTTCTAGAGTGACCTTTCCTTTTTTTAGGTCTAAGTCAAACCATTGATCTTTTGTTTCATCAAAATATGGCTCTAATGAGGACATTATTAAAGGGGAGTGTGTTGCAGTAAATAACTGTATATTAGCTCTCTCATTTAGGCTTTCCATGATTTTTAAAATGGAAGGGGCGATGTATCGTTGCCATTTAGGATGAAGGTGTGCCTCTATTTCATCAATAATAAAGGTAATTTGATTAGTAGGCTTCTCGTTTAATAAATTTGCATTTTCTAAATGTTTTTGCCATGCATATACTAAAAAATAAGCAAGGGTAATAATTTTCTTGATGCCTGATGAAACATGTGGCAATAAAACATCTTTGCCATAAGGCATGGTAATACTTGGAATAGATCTTTCATCTTCTAAGCTAATTCTTCCGAGGTTGCCAATTTTTAAAGGCTCGTTAGGAGTTGAAAGTACGTCGAGTACATTTTGTAATTTTTCAAATTCATGTGATTTTCCCTTTTGCCATATTGCCCAGTCAGCAAGCAATCCTGTGAAGTAGTAATTTAGCGCATTATTTTGTTTTCCGTTCCATATTTCTTTTTGGGTAAAGATGTAAGCAGGTATTTTGTTTGGTGTGTCAATATTGGAGCTTTGTTTCCAATAATTTCTTAATGGATCCCATAGGGCAATACTGCCATCTGCCATTATATAAATAACTAATCCTGGATTGACTGGCCTTCCGGGTCTTCCAATCCACTCTTCTTCTTTAGGGTTGTATTTGCTTGTATACTCCTTTTTCTTCCCTGTAGTACTGCCTTTGATAAGAAAAGAAATGGTGGATTCTTTATTGTTGTTAAACGGTTTTGCAATGTGTCCATTATCTAAATAAGTATTAAGTTCATGAGGCCATGTTCTAGTAAGTGACCACCAAATAATATCTAATAAAAAACTCTTACCCAATCCATTATCACCTGTAAAGATGTTAATTCGCTCTCCAAATTTTAGGGATAAAGACTCACTTGGGCCTGCATTAACTAAGTTAAGATCATAGATCATTTCTAAAGCTCCTTAATCAACGGAAAACCCAATTTCTCCCGGCTCTCGACAAACTTCTGCGCCACAATCCGGCTTAAGGTGCGGATGCGGCCGATATAGGTGGCGCGTTCGGTAACGGAAATGGCGCCGCGCGCATCGAGCAGGTTGAAGGTGTGGCCGGCTTTGAGCACCAGTTCGTAAGCGGGCAGGGCGAGTGAAGTGTCTTCTACTTCCAGCAGGCGTTTGGCTTGGGCTTCGTAGTCGTTAAATTGCTTCAACAGCCATTCGGCATCGGAATATTCAAAGTTATAGGTGGATTGTTCCTCTTCGTTTTGGTGGTACACGTCGCCGTAGGTAACGGTTTGGCCGTCGGGGGTTTTCGACCATACCAAGTCATATACGTTTTCTACGCCTTGCAGATACATGGCGAGGCGTTCGATGCCGTAGGTGATTTCGCCCAAAACAGGTGTGCAGTCGATGCCGCCGACTTGTTGGAAATAGGTAAATTGGGTAACTTCCATTCCGTTGAGCCACACTTCCCAGCCCAAGCCCCATGCGCCGAGGGTGGGGTTTTCCCAGTCGTCTTCTACAAAACGTATGTCGTGTACTTTCGGGTCGATGCCCAGCTCGCGCAGCGAATCGAGGTATTGCTCTTGAATGTCGGCGGGGGCGGGTTTTAAGGCCACCTGAAATTGGTAGTAGTGTTGCAGGCGGTTGGGGTTGTCGCCGTAGCGGCCGTCTTTGGGGCGGCGGCTGGGTTGGACATAAGCGGCATACCACGGCTCGGGGCCGAGGGCGCGCAGACAGGTGGCGGGATGGCTGGTGCCGGCGCCGACTTCCATGTCGAAAGGTTGGATGATGGTGCAGCCGCGTTCGGCCCAAAAGTTTTGTAATTTGAAGATAATTTGTTGGAAGGTGAGCATGGTGGGCTTCTGATAATGGTGAAATATATAAAAGTGTGCATTTTACTGTTTCGGGCGGGTTTTGGGTAGGTTTCGATGGTTGTAGGGGTAGGTGGCATGAATTGGTAAATCGGTATGCGTGATGAATAAAAATGCTGATAATTCTGTATGTTAAATTTTATTTTGTAGGGATTGGGTGCTTTCTTGATGCGGATTTTTGAGTATAATCCGTCCTTATTTCATCTATTCAAAGGAAAATAAAAATGTCGGATAACGATGATCACAAAGAACAGCGCATCGGTTTGTGGGTTGCCGGCGGTGCTTCTGCGCTGGCTGTGTTGTCTATTTTGTTCTATGCCGTTTGGGGTTGGGAGAACGGTAAAATAGAGGGATCTCCGGGATACGGAATAGCAGCTTCCGATGTGGCGGTTGCGGTTCCTGCTTCAGCTGCGGTTCAGACGGCCCCTGCGGTTGGCGTTGCTCCGGTGGCAGCGGTTTCGGAACCGGAAGTTGCGGTTGCGGCTTCTGCTGTGGAACAAACTTCGGTAGCCGAGCAGATTTTGGCTGCTTCCGACACGGCTGAAATGGTGGCAGACGGTGCTCAAGCGGTGGTGGAAAACGGCGTAGTGAAATTTTATTTTGCTACGGGTAAAGCCGATTTGGCGGCAAATGCTGCCGATGCTTTGAAAGATGTGCTTGCCGGTGCGAAAGAGGGCAAGAAAGCGGTGATTTCAGGCTTTCATGATGTAACGGGCAATAAGAAGCTGAATGAAGAGCTGTCTAAAAAACGTGCGTTTGCGGTGCGTGATGCTTTGTTACATTTGGGTGTGCCCGAAGCGCAAATAGAGTTGCGTAAGCCCGAAAATGCGACGGGTAGCGGCAATAATGCCGAAGCGCGTCGTGTAGAAGTGGTTTTGGAATAATATAGGCCGAGACCTTTGCAAAACCCCCAGATGTGGATGCAGTTCAAGGCGTAGCAGCACAGCGAGTGCAGACATATCATATAGATAGGCAAACGAGCGAGCAGCGCACAACGCAGAAATGCGCCGCAGATGGGGGTTTTGCAAAGGTCTCAGGCCGACGAATATTGGCGTATAAGCGTGAAACAACAAAGCCCGGAATATATTTCCGGGCTTTGTTGTTTTCAGACGGCCTGATGGATTCAAGGTTGTTGGGATGGTTGATTTGAAGCGCAGACGCGGCAGTGCGGATTTTTTGCCAATTCAAACTGTTGCCATTCGCTGCGCAAGGCATCGTAAACAGAAAGCGTACCGTGGCTTGGGCTGCCGATGCCGGCTAAAATTTTCAGGGCTTCTGCGGCTTGTGCGGTGCCGATAATGCCGACAAGCGGGGAGAATACGCCGAATACGGCACACGCTCCGTCATCGGCGTGTTTGCCGTCAAACAGGCAGGCATAGCAGGGGGAGTCGGTCAGGTCGGGGCGGTACACGGCGAGCTGGCCTTCGAAGCGCACGGCAGCGCCGGAAACCAACGGAGTGCGGGTGGCGACGGATGCTCTGTTTACGGCTTGACGGGTGGTAAAGTTGTCGCAGCAGTCGATTGCAATGGAAACGCCCGCCATCAAGTCTGTTAACCGTTCTTCGGTGAGCTGTTCGTTAAACGCGCTGATACGGATGCGGCTGTTGATGTTTTTCAGACGGCCTGCCATCACTTCGGCTTTGTTTAAACCGATGTCGGCTTCGGTGAAGGTGATTTGGCGTTGGAGGTTGGTGCTGTCGATGGTGTCGTGGTCGGCTATTATCAAATGCCCCACGCCGGCGGCGGCCAGATAAGGCAAAACCGCCGCGCCCAAGCCGCCACAGCCGACCACCAATGCCGAGGCATCGAGCAGTTTTTGCTGGCCTTCGATGCCGATTTCTTCAAGCAGGATGTGGCGGCTGTAACGCAGCAGGTCGCGGTCGTCCATATCGGTTTTAATAGTTGAGGTTTTCTAAGTTGTTGTCGAAAACGAAATTACCGCTCTTGCCGCCGGATTTTTCTTCGAGGTGGATTTGTGAAATCACCATGTTTTTATCGACGGCTTTGAGCATGTCGTAAATGGTGAGCAGGGAAATATTGACGGCGGTAAGAGCTTCCATTTCCACGCCGGTTTTGCCTTCGGTGCTGGCGGTTACGGTGGTTTTAACGCGGGCAAGTTGGAGGTCGACATCGAAGTCGATGCGCACATGGGTCAGGGCGACGGGATGGCACAAAGGAATCAGAAAGCCGGTTTGTTTGGAAGCCTGTATGCCTGCTACGCGGGCGATGCCCAAAACGTCGCCTTTGTTGGCGGCGCCGTTGGCAATCAGCTGGATGGCTTCGCGGCTCATGTTGATGTAGCCGCTGGCTTTGGCAACGCGTTTGGTAGGGGCTTTTTCGCCGATGTCCACCATGTGGGCTTCGTTGTTTTCGTTGAAGTGGGTTAAGTCGATCATGATCGTTTCCTGAATGTGCTGAGGGTAAAAAATACAGGCTCTGTCGCATCTCGGGCGTGTTGTCCTGTGCCGGTGAGGCCGTCTGAAAAAAAACACGCCGGCATGCCTGCTATTTTAAGTGATTTTTACAAAGCCGACTATGGTGAACAATATATTGATGTATCAATATGTTCAATGAAACAACAATATGGGCATTGGCAAAACTAAGGTTCCGATGTGTTGAAAAAAGCGGTTGCAAGAAGCTTTGACAAACATTTAACTCATTTTTATATGCAGTGGGCATTTTAAGCTGGTTGGCAACATGCTTTTAATCCAGTTACTTTTTACTGGATTGCTAACAATTATGGTTTCTTTCCGAACCTTGCTATAAAATTCCCGCACCTTTAAATATCGAGAGAGAAACACCATGCGGCTTGACATTCTGAGTAATCCCAAAGACGAACCGTTGGCGGCCGATGCGGAGTTTTTAACGCAATCGTTGTTTAAACTGCTGCATAACGAAACCACCGAAATCGTTTTAAACACGGTTAAGCAATTGGCCGAGTCCGACGACAGCAGCGCAATTATCGAAGAAGTTCTGCCCAAACTTAGCGAACGCCAAACCCAAAACCTGATTTTGGCGTGCGGGCTGTTTTCGCAAATGCTGAATATTGCCGAAGACGTGCATCACGAACGCCGCCGTTTGGCGCACGAACACGCGGGCAGCAGCGCCGCTTCCGGCAGCGTGGCCGATACGGTGCGCAAACTGAAAGCGCATCAGATCAGCAGCGAAGCCTTGCAAAAGCAGCTCGACCAAACCCACATCGCTGCCGTATTGACAGCACATCCGACCGAAGTACAGCGTCAGGCCACCTTAAACTTTCACCGCCGCATCCGCACGCTTTTGCCCCGCTACGAACGTTGCAACAGTGCGGAAGAGCTGGAAGAGTTGCAAAGAGAAGTGGATGCGACCTTGCTGGCTTTATGGCAAACCAGCGAAACCCGCCATTTCAAAGTAACCGTTAAAAACGAAATCAACAACGGCGTATCTATTTTTCCGCTGAGCTTTTTTCACGCGTTGCCGAAACTCTACCGCAGCATGGAAAAAGAATTTCAGACGGCCTATCCCGATATCCGCATTCCCGATATTCTGCAGATCGGCGGTTGGATTGGCGGCGACCGCGACGGCAATCCTTTCGTGTCTGCCGAAACTTTGCGCCATGCGTTCAAACAGCATGCCGATACGGTGTTCCATTATTACCGCCGCCAGTTGGCCGAGCTGTATCACGACTTGCCGCTTTCTATACGGCGCGTGAACGTAAGCGACGAAGTATTGGCACTTTCGGCTTTGTCGCCCGATACCGAAATTGCCCACGAAGAAGAACCCTACCGCCGCGCCATTGCTTATATTATGTCGCGCCTGATTGCACGCGGGCATGAAATCGGTTTGACTTTGGGCTGTAAATTCGGCTTGGGCAAGCCTTACCGCAATGTCGAAGAATTTATTGCCGACTTGAACGCCATGCGGCAGTCTTTGCGCGACAACGGCAGTGCCATGCTGGCCGATGCACGTTTGGCCGACATTATCCGCACCGCTTCCGTGTTCGGCTTTTACATGATGCCGCTCGATTTGCGCCAGCACGCGGCCAAACATGCCGAAGTGGTGGCCGAACTGTTCCGTCATGCCGGCTTGGAGGATTACGCCGGCCTTTCCGAGGCCGAAAAGCAAAATGTTCTACTGCGCGAACTGCACAACCAACGCCCCTTGTACAGCCCCTACATAGATTACAGCGAGCATACCTGCCACGAACTGGCCATTTTTCACGAAGCGCGTAAAGTCAAAAACGAATTGGGCGAAAAAGCCATCAACCAAAGCATCATTTCCAACTGCGAACAGCCCAGCGACCTGTTGGCTTTAGCCGTTTTGTTACAGGAAACCGGCCTGCTGGTGTTGGAAAACGGCAAGCCCGTGAGCCGTATCAACATCGTGCCGCTGTTTGAAACCATCGAAGCACTCGAAAACGCCTGTGCCGTAATGGATACCCTGTTCAACCTGCCGTGGTATCGCGATCTGCTCGCCAGCCGCGACAATATTCAGGAAATCATGCTCGGCTATTCCGACAGCAATAAAGACGGCGGTTATGTAACCAGCTCTTGGGGTTTGTATCAGGCCGAACAAGGCTTGGTAGAACTTTTCAGACGGCACGGCATCAGAATGCGCCTGTTCCACGGTCGCGGCGGCAGCGTCGGCCGTGGCGGCGGCCCGTCTTACCAAGCCATATTGGCGCAGCCCGAAGGCAGCGTTGGCGGACAAATCCGTATTACCGAACAGGGCGAAGTGATTACCGCCAAATATGCCGATGCAGGCAACGCCCACCGCAACTTGGAAACCTTAGTAGCAGCCACCCTTGAAGCCAGCCTGCTGCCGCAACACCAAGACCCCGACAGCACGCTGATGCAGGCATTGTCCGACAGCGCCTTCAAACACTACCGCGCCCTGATTACCTGCGACGGCTTTATCGACTACTTCCTGCAAACCAGCCCGATTCAAGAGATTGCCACCCTCAACTTGGGCAGCCGCCCAGCCAGCCGCAAAACATTGGCACGCATTCAAGATTTGCGTGCGATTCCGTGGGTGTTTTCGTGGACGCAAAACCGCCTGATGCTGCCTGCGTGGTACGGCTTCGGCAGCGCGGTGGAAGAATTGTGCCAAGCCGATTCAGGCCGTCTGAAAGACTTGCAGCAGCATGCACAAAACAATCCGTTTTTCCAAACCATGCTGTCGAACATGGAGCAGGTGATGGCGAAAACCGATTTGACGCTGGCCGAAAACTACGCAGGTTTGAGCCGGTCGCCCGAACGAGCCGCCGAGATTTTCGCCATGATCAAGCAAGAATACCTCAAGAGCCGCCAAGCACTGATGGATATTCTGCAAACCGAAGAGCTGCTCAGCGACAACCGCAGCCTCGCCCGCTCGCTGGCCTTGAGGATTCCCTACCTCAACGCACTGGGCGGCTTGCAGATAGCTTTGCTCAAACGCCTGCGCCAAGACCCTGAAAATGCCCACTTGCTGCAAATGGTGCACCTGACCATTAACGGCGTGGCACAGGGATTGCGTAACACGGGTTAACGCCAAAGGCCGTCTGAAAAATATTTTTTCAGACGGCCTTTTAGGTTTGTTTTGGGAACAGCCGGCAGCAAAAGCATACCGGCTGTTTTTTTGCCGTGTTTATAAATCAAATACGCAAAATAATTATGTAAATAAAATATTAATAGAATATCGGCATGATTGAATCGCTGATTTTTTTAAGCCATATAAGGCATAAAAAACGCAAAATGCGGGCAAAAAAAACCATTCATACCAAGGGAGAAGTATGAATGGTCAATACATTGCGGGAAAACGTCTTACTGTCTTGGGTCGCCTCAAGGGAGAAAAGGCAACCGCTGCCAGTGCTTTGCATTCTAAACCCAGTTAGCTTTAAATGGGGTTAATCTGTGCAATTATTTTCATTTTTTACGTTCAGTGTTGTTTGTTTGCAAATGGCATAAATAAATTCCAAGTGATTATTGGTTTTCGCGTATCCATTTCAGCCATTTTTCAAACAAATCCGTTTGCAGGCCGGCAATAACCGATCGTTTGAACACATGCTCGCCGCTCCAAAAATCATCGCCTTCCAGCGTGGCCAAGCTGCCGCCCGCTTCTTCAAAAATTAACGCACCGGCAGCGTAATCCCACAATTTTTGACCGCCGTGAACATAAATATCGTAGCGGCCGGCGGCAAGATAACACCAATCAAGCGTGCTGCTGCCCATGCTGCGCAGGCTGCCGAACGGCGCGAGCGTGTTCATGCGGCTGGAGAGCTTGCCGGAACGCAGGTATTTGATTTCCACACCTGCAATGGCTTCGTGCAGCTGCTTGTCAACATGGCGCAAGGGCAGGGGGCGGCCGTTGAGATAAGCGCCTTTTTGGTGTTCGGCGTAAAAACATTCGTCGCTGACGGGGTTGTACACCACGCCGAGTTGGGCGCGGCCGTTGCGGATATAGGCGCACGAAAGCGCGAAATGGGGCAGGCCGTTGATGAAATTGTTGGTGCCGTCGATAGGATCGACCACCCACAGCCCGTCGCGGTTGTACTGCCATAATTCTTGCTGGCGGCGGGGCGTCATTTCTTCGCCGAGCATGGGGCAGTCGATGATTTCGGGCAGTTTAGCCGCAAATGCCGCCTGTGCCGCCAAATCCGCTTCCGTGAGCAGCGAGCCGTCGGCTTTGCGGCTGATGCTGACATCTAAAAAGCGGGGCATTACTTCGGCACGCGCCACTTCGCGCACCAGCACATGCAGTTTGTCTAACACAATGAATCGTCCTTAAATACTTGCTATTTCGGCCTGAAAACGACAATATTAACTTTTTTCTGCCAACGACACCAACCCCGTATGCCGCGCTTTTACGTCCCTTTTGCTTTGCACACCGGCCAAACCGTTGATTTGCCCGACAATGTGGTGCGCCATTTAAATGTGCTGCGCACCCGCATTCATGAAGAAATTGTTTTATTTAACGGAAACGGCAAAGCGTATCCCTCCCGACTGAGTATTTTGGAAAAACGTCGTGCCGAGGCGGAAATTTTGCGCGAAGAGGCTGCCGACAACGAATCTCCGCTGCGGATTACGCTGGTGCAGGCGGTTTCAAGCGGCGAGCGCATGGATTTTACTTTGCAGAAAAGCGTGGAATTGGGCGTAACCGAAATACGGCCTGTGTTGAGCGAACGCTGTGTGGTGCGCTTGAGCGGCGAACGTGCCGACAAGCGTGCCGCGCGTTGGCAGGATATTGTGGTTTCGGCTTGCGAACAAAGCGGCAGAAACAGCGTGCCGCAAGTGCTGCCGCTGCAAAACTACCGCGATGCGCTGGCCGCGCTGCCCGACGACGGTACACGTTTATTGATGAGCCTGAACCGCGCCTCGGCATTGAAAGATATTGCGCCGCCTCCGCGCCATGTGGTGCTGATGATCGGCCCCGAAGGCGGTTGGACGGCGGCGGAAGAGCAACAGGCTTTTGATGCGGGGTTTCGTTCGATAACCTTAGGGCCGCGGGTATTGCGCACGGAAACGGCTTCGTTGGCAGCGATTGCGGCCATGCAGGTATTGTGGGGCGATTTTGCTTGATATTGCGCTTGCGAATGGATAGGGCTGCCGAAATGAGTCAGGCCGTCTGAAAGTACTTTTTCAGACGGCCTCCGGTTTGTGTAGGGCATTGGGTGCATGACATGAAAAGTGTCTTGGAAAATCCGGCGTAAGCATGGGTGAACAGGTTTGCGACCGGATATGCGGTTGAGGCCGTCTGAAAACTCAATCTAAGGCCAGCAACACATCTTCTTTCACTTCTTCCATCACCACATAGCTGCGGCTTTCGGCGGCGGCAGGCAGTTGCAGCAGGATATTGCCGAGCATGTCGCGGTAGGCCGACATATCGGGCAGGCGCACTTTGATTAAATAGTCGTATTCGCCCGACACCAAATGGCATTCCAAAATTTGCGGAATCATCGACACTTCGCGGCGGAAGTCTTCAAAAATATTGCCCGATTTCGAGCGCAGTTTGATTTCCACAAACACCAACAGGCTTTGCCCCAAAGCGTGCGGGTTGAGGTGGGCGTGGTAGCCGGTGATGATGTTTTCACGTTCCAAACGGCGCACGCGCTCGGTTACGGGCGTGGTGGACAGGCCGACTTTTTCAGCCAATTCCGTCATCGGAATGCGGGCGTTTTGTTGCAGGATTTTTAAAATTTTGCTGTCGGTTTTATCCAGTTCTTTCATCAAATTATTCACTATATCCATTCAAATTATCATAATAATAATCTTTTTTACGGCTTAAATAAAGTGAATAAAACTGTTAATAATTATTTAGACTTGAAAATACTCTACGGATAAAATCGGCGGCTTTATAGCCGTTTTGCGTCAGCACCGAAAGGATGAAAAGAGAAAAACTATGCACGTTATCGTATTGGGCGCAGGCGTGGCGGGCGTGTGCACGGCTTGGTATTTGTTGGAAGCAGGCTGCAAAGTAACGGTTATCGACCGGGCGGAAGGAGCGGCCATGGAAACCAGCTTTGGCAATGCCGGCCAGCTTTCCTACGGCTACACCACCCCATGGGCGGCGCCGGGCATCCCCGCAAAAGCAGCGAAATGGCTGTTTAAAAAGCATTCGCCGCTGATTTTCAAACCCGACGGCAGCCTGTTTCAACTGCAATGGCTGCGGCAGATGCTGGCGAACTGTAATGCGGCCAGCTACCACATCAATAAAGAGCGCATGGTGCGGATTTCAGAATACAGCCGCGAAATGTTCCGTCGTTTGGAAGCCCAAACCGGCATCGGTTTTGAAGGGCGGAGCAAAGGCACATTGCAGATTTTCCGCAGCCAGCACGAAGTAGAAGCCGCCGCCAAAGACATTGAAGTGCTCGAAGCATACGGTGTGCCTTACCAAAGGATCAAAGCCGAAGAGTGTCTGCAATACGAGCCTGCTTTGAAGGGCGCTCTGCACAAAATCGCCGGCGCGCTGCATCTGCCGAACGACGCCACCGGCGACTGCCATCTCTTTACCCGCACGCTCGCCGCCATGTGCGCCGAAAAAGGCGTGGAGTTTAAGTTTAACCACACCATCGAGCGCATCGAACATTCAGACGGCCTCATCAAGGCTGTTCACGCAGGCGGGCAGCGTTTCGAAGCCGACCGCTATGTGTGCGCACTCGGCAGCTTCAGCCGCCCCGCATTAACCGAATTGGGGCTGGATTTGCCAGTTTATCCCGTTAAAGGTTACTCGCTCACCATCCCCATCATCGACAGCGACGCTGCGCCCGTTTCTACCATTATCGACGAAACCTACAAAGTGGCGATTACCCGTTTCGATCAACGCATCCGCGTCGGCGGCATGGCAGAGTTGTCGGGATACGCCATTCATTTAAATCCCGAACGCCGCGAAACTTTGGAACTCGTGGTTAAAGACTTATATCCGCACGGCGGCGATTTGAACAAAGCAACGTTCTGGAGCGGCCTGCGCCCGATGACACCCGACAGCACGCCGATTGTCGGCGCTACCCGCTTCGGCAACCTCTTTACCAACACCGGCCATGGCACGCTGGGCTGGACGATGTCGCTCGGCTCGGCAAAAATCGCCGCCGATTTGGTGTGCGGCAAAGCTACCGAAGTGCGCAGCGATGATTTGGGTTTGAGCCGTTACCGGAAATAAATATAGTGAATAAACTTAAAAAAATAGTATGTTTGTCATAACCGATCTTGTCCCGAGCATATTAAGTTCCGCTAATCTTAGGAGATGCTTGGGTCAAACCTGAATATGACAAAACTGTTATTGAAATTAAGTAATTTAACTGTATATGGTATGTTTGCATTCTTTCAAATATCGGTCGGCAATAAAAATCACAGCGCAGAGGATTAACGATTATGTCGCAATGTTATAAAACAAATACCACGTCGCAATCGCAGCAAAAATTATGTTTCGGATGCCAAAATGCATGGGCTGAGGCACAGTTTGAAGCACTCAACCGTATGAAAAGCGCAGAAAGAGAAACTTATCTGGTTTGGTTTTCCCCTCAAGGGGTGGTGAAACGCCAAGGACGCTACAAAATTAAAAGCCATTATGCCCAACGTGCTTACGATATTGCTGCCGTATATGCCAAGATGTATTTGGGCGCAGGCGAGTTTCAACAGTTTCCGTTGTTGAAAAAACACCCTGGCCTGTTTTACTGGATGGGGCTGGCTGCCTTTGCCAGTAAAACGGTGGGATGCTCTTTAGAAAATCCGTGGGTGAAAGATCCCGGAAAACAAGTGAAGCGGCATATAGACACGCTGAAACATAAATCCAAAGTTCCATTACCTACTTCTGTAAATATGGTTACTTTACCCGTTCCGACTTTGGTTGAAGTATTCTCCTCAATGGACAAGATGCTGGGCAAAGGCAATATTTGGCTGTTTTTAGACGTGATGCCTTGGCATTATGTTTATGCCCAAGATAAAGAAACCTTCAAACTGTGCAGGGCGGAAAGGGCATATGCGAAGTTGCCGGAGGTGATGCGGGAAGATTTGGAAAGGGTGGACGGTTTTAAGGAAACCGTCGGCAATAAATCAATGGATTTTTCTGATTCCGGAAAGCAGTATATCTTAGAATCGTTTCAGGCTTTGGATAATGCGCTTAAGAAAAGTCGCGCTCAAGATATAGCTGCTGCAAAACTGGAACATTTAATGCTTTTAGCCTACCACGAGCAAGAAATCATTTTGCAAAAAATCATGTATAACAGTTTTGTTTTTAAAAAATATCTGGAAGTTTCACGTTATTTGGAAAAAAAACACCCCGACCTTTACCGCGAGATGCCGCAAAATGAACTGCATTTGGTAGCAAGCTGTAAGATTAAGCGGGGACAGGAGCGTTTTTTGTCCGCTGCGCCGAAAGGGATTGTGTTGGAGAATTTGAATCAACGGATGAGATGGATTGCTGATGCAGCCACACAATACCATGACTTAATGCAAAGAGAACAAGATAAAATCTTTTTAGAAGAACAATTGCGTATTTTGGCTAATGGCAAACGAGCAGATGGAAAAGAACATGCCTAAATATTTTTTATATTTAATTTCATTAATAATGACTATCATATTTTTATTAGGAGCGTGCAAACCTATGCAGCAACAACCCCAAAAAGATACCCTGCCTGAAACCGTGTCGATAACCCTGCCGGAATCTGCCCAACATTTTGCCAACCGTTTTACCGGTTATATCGATGACGAATCTCCGGGAGAACCGTATTCTTTAACCCGTTACTCGGCTACGTTCGCACCTGAAAAAACGGCTTTATTTGAACACGGTAAGTATTCATTCAAGTTGCCTTATGTGGGTTCGGTTACAGCTCATGAATATAATCAGGAACCTTTTTTGGGCATACACAAATTAATCATTTATGCCGATCTAGGTAAAACCAGCAACATTAGCGATGAAGAAGCCAGACAAAACTTTTACCGTTTGGTCAAGCAGATGCATCAGGCGGGGTGGAGGGATTTGATTTCTCCCGTGGATTCCCGAATTCAGATGAACCGTAAAAATGCCGCTGCTTTTTTCGGGATGGAAGACGGTTATTTTAGGGTAAAACCAATTACCGGTATTCCAACTACGATTGAGCTTACTCCGGCCGAGTGGAAACAATTGTCTCATTTGTCGAATATCGGCACTTTGTATGCAGACGGTGTGGTGGTGAGTTTGCGATTGGGTAAAGACAATGACGAACAATACCGCGATAAATACGGCAACGGTCAATACGCGCTTATGGTAACGATTGAAGCTTATTGGAATCAAGTCCGTATGGATGCACAGGAAGAATTCGGTAAGCCTACTTTTAATGATGCCGTAAAAAAGAAATACCAAACCTACGCGATGATTAGGAAATTAGAAGAAGATAAAGCCCGGGCGCAAGGGTTTGAAATCGACGAAAGCTATCAAGACCCGCCGATTCCGCCGTTGATTGAGTTGCCGCGCGACGGATCGCGTTAAATACAGTAAGGCCGTCTGAAAAAAGATTGAACAGTTTCAGACGGCCTCTTGTTAAATCTTATCTGTTTCCTTGCTTTCAAATATCAGCCGGCAGATAAATGCCAATGCACACGACCATGTTTAAAAAGATATTGATTTGTTTGTTAACGATGACGGTAGGTTTGCTGGGAGCGTGCAAACCTATGCAGCAAGAACCGCAAAAAGATACCCTGCCTGAAACCGTGTCGATAACCCTGCCGGAATCTGCCCAACATTTTGCCAACCGTTTTACCGGTTATATCGATGACGAATCTCCGGGAGAACCGTATTCTTTAACCCGTTACTCGGCTACGTTCGCACCTGAAAAAACGGCTTTATTTGAACACGGTAAGTATTCATTCAAGTTGCCTTATGTGGGTTCGGTTACAGCTCATGAATATAATCAGGAACCTTTTTTGGGCATACACAAATTAATCATTTATGCCGATCTAGGTAAAACCAGCAACATTAGCGATGAAGAAGCCAGACAAAACTTTTACCGTTTGATCAGGCAGATGCATCAGGCGGGGTGGAGGGATTTGATTTACCGCAGTGAGCCTAGAATTAAGCGCAACCGTAAAAATGCGGCTGCTTTTTTTGAAATTGAAGACGGCTGGCTAAATGAAAAATGGACTTCCGGTATTCCGACTACTATTGAATTGACAGCGGAAGAATGGAAAAAACTTCCGCACCGTGCCAGATTGGGAGACTTATATGCGGATGGCGTGATAGTAAGCTTTTCTTTGGGTAAAGATGATTCCGAGCAATATCGCGATAAATATGGAAACGGTCAGTATGCGCTGGAAGTTACGATTGAGGCATATTGGAATCAAGTCCGTTTGAATGCACAGGAACAGTTCGGTAAGCCTACATACAATGATGCTTTAAATAAACAATTCAAAAGCTATGCCATATACCGGAAAATGGATGAAGATAAAGCCCGGGCGCAAGGGTTTGAAATCGACGAAAGCTATCAAGACCCGCCGATTCCGCCGTTGATTGAGTTACCGCGCGACGGATCGCGTTAAATACAGTAAGGCCGTCTGAAAAGATTTTGAGTATATTTTCAGACGGCCTCTTGTTGAATGTTATGGTGAATGAATTAAAAAATAGCATATCCGCTATGCTCGGGTGAAGTACGAGTATAACCGTATCGTTATTGTAATTACGTCGATTACTTACTTGTTATTTACATATGCACCGTATTTGTTCATAGGTCGGTTATTTACCGTTTTCCGTATATTTCTCGGCGACTACTTCTTTAATCGGTTCCGCTTCGGCGATTTTTTCACGCGCTTCTTGTTTTTCTTCCCTATCCGGGGCTTCTTTTTCCTGCACGGCTTCGGCGGCGGGGGCGAATTGGAATTTGCCGTATACGGGGAAGTGGTCGGAGCCGATGGCGGGCAGCACTTCGATGCGGCTCATCATGAAATCGCTGCTGTGGAAAATGTGGTCGAGCGGCCAGCGCAGGAGTGGGTAGCCGGCGTGGAAGGTGCTGTACATGCCGCGGCCTTTGCGGGGGTCGAGCAGGCCGCTGATTTGTTGGAACAGCCGCGAGGTACGCGACCATGCTACGTCGTTTAGGTCGCCGAACACGAGCACGGAATGGTTGTTTTTGGCGATTTCTTTGCCGACGAGCAGCAGTTCGGCATCGCGGTCGGTGGAGGTGTCGGCTTCGGTGGGGCTGGGCGGCATGGGGTGCAGGCAGTAGATGCGTATCCATTCGCCGGAGCGCAGTTGCAGCTCGGCGGCAATCGAGGGGATGTCTTCGGCAACCCAATGGCGGATTTCGACGTTTTGCAGGGGCAGGCGGCTGTATAGGTGCATGCCGTATAGGTTGTCGAGCGGGATTTTTACGGTGTAGGTGTAGTCGAGTTCGTGTTCGAGCGGGGCGAGTTGTTGTTCCCACCAGTCGTCGCTTTCCAAAGTGAGCACGACGTCGGGTTGATATTGGCGTACTTGGTTGAGCAGCAGGTCGGCTCGGCGGTTGTGGGTGAGCACGTTGCCGGTAATCAGTGAGATGGTGCGGTCGTTGTCGTCGCCTTTGTACTGGAGCACTTCGGGTTTGCTCAGGCGGGTGTAGGCGGCGATTTCTTTGAGCTGGTAGGCGAAGCAGGCGAGGTTGAGGATTTCAAAGGCGATGAAGAGCGGATGTTCGTGCTGCTGCCAAAGAATGTTCAGCACCACGCACAACAGGCTTACTGCGGCTATCTGCGGACGGGGAAAGTCGAAGATGCGGAACGTCCAATGGCTGTGGTTGATTAAAGGGAGCAGGGTGGCCAAAATCGGCAACAGCAGCAAGGCAAACAGCAGCCAGTCGGTAAGATCAAATGCGGACATAATATAAAAAGCGGGAAAGAAATGGTGTATCGGGTGGATATTAACGAAAGCCTTGTGATGCTGCAAACCTGTATCGGAAATAATCTGCTTGGGATTGGTGTTTGAGGCCGTCTGAAAGCCTGAAAAAGTTTGGTTTCAGACGGCCTCAAGCCTTTGTGCAACCGGCAATGGTTCTTAACTATCCGCATCAAAAGCCAAACCTAGGGGAGGATTGCATATCTTCCCCTGCGCAAGCCGTTATGTAGATTGAGACCTTTGCAAAACCCCCGTCTGCGGCGCATTTCTGCGTTGTGCGCTGCTCGCTCGTTTGCCTATCTATATGATATGTCTGCACTCGCTGTGCTGCTACGCCTTGAACTGCATCCACATCTGGGGGTTTTGCAAAGGTCTCAGATTATTTTGTCAAAGTGCCGACCTTATTGAAAAACAACAGCCGAAGCGCGCTTCAAACACGCTTCGGCTGTTTCACGCTGATTCATCAGCTTATCCGCCGATTGTCGGTTTACTCTTCATACGCGCTCATCGGCGGGCAAGAGCAGACCAAGTTTCGGTCGCCGTACACATCGTCCACGCGGTTGACGCTCGGCCAGAATTTGTTTTCGCGCACATACGGCAGCGGGAACACGGCTTCTTCGCGGGTGTAGGCACGGTTCCATTCTCCGGCTACGTTAAACGCGGTGTGCGGGGCGTTTACCAGCGGGTTGTCGTCTTTCGGCCATACGCCGTTTTGTACTTTCAGCACTTCCTGTTTGATGGACTTCAGCGCGGCGATGAAGCGGTCGAGTTCGGCTTTGCTTTCGCTTTCGGTCGGCTCGATCATCAATGTGCCGGCCACGGGGAACGATACGGTGGGGGCGTGGAAGCCGTAGTCCATCAGGCGTTTGGCGATGTCGGTTTCGGTGATGCCGCTTTCGGCTTTAAGCGGACGCAAATCGACGATACATTCGTGCGCGACGCGGCCGTTTTTGCCGGTGTAGAGAATCGGGTAATCCGCGCTCAATTCTTTGGCCACATAGTTGGCGTTCAGCAATGCCCATTGGGTGGCCTGCTCCATGCCGGTTTTGCCCATCATGGTGATGTACATCCAAGTAATCGGCAGGATGCTGGCGGAGCCGTAAGGCGCGGCGGATACGGCACTCATGCCGTCGGTTGCGCCTTCCACCGGCGATACGGTGTGGCTCGGGGCGAACGGGGCGAGATGCGCTTTCAAGCCGATGGGACCCATACCGGGGCCGCCGCCGCCGTGCGGGATGCAGAAGGTTTTGTGCAGGTTCATGTGCAGCACGTCCGCGCCCACTTCGGCGGGCTGCATGATGCCGATTTGGGCGTTCATGTTTGCGCCGTCCATATACACTTGGCCGCCGTGGTCGTGGATGATTTTGCAGATGTCGCGGATGCCTTCTTCATACACGCCGTGGGTGGAAGGATAGGTAATCATCAGCGCACCCAAGTTTTGTTGATGTTCGGCAGCTTTGGCTTTCAAGTCTTCGATATCGACGTTGCCTTTTTCATCGGTTTTCACGACCACCACTTTCATGCCCAGCATTTGTGCGGTGGCGGGGTTGGTGCCGTGTGCGGATTGGGGAATCAGGCACACGTCGCGGTTAGGCTGGCCGTTGGCTTCGTGATAGCGGCGGATAGACAGCAAGCCGGTGTATTCGCCTTGTGCGCCGGAGTTCGGCTGGATGGAAATCGCGTCAAATCCGGTGATGGCTTTGAGCTGCTCCTGCAAATCGGTGAGCATCTGCATGTAGCCCGCTACTTGGTCGCGCGGGGCGAACGGGTGGATGCTGCTGAACTCGGGCCATGTAATCGGCAGCATTTCGCTGGTGGCATTCAACTTCATGGTGCAGCTGCCGAGCGAAATCATGCTGCGGTTCATTGCCAAGTCGCGCTCTTCCAGCTTTTTCAGGTAGCGCAGCATTTCGTGTTCGGTGTGGTAGCTGTTGAACACGGGGTGTTGCAGGATGGCGTCTTTTCTCAACAGGCCGTCTGAAAGTTTGCTCGAGGCTTTTTCAGACAGGCATTGTGCTTTGCCGGTGAAGAGTTCCACCAGCTTGGCAAAATCGTCGGCGGAAGTTTCTTCGTGGAACGCCACGGCCAATACGTTGTCGTTCACTTGGCGCAGGTTGTAGCCCGCGTTTAAGGCGGCTTGATAAATCTCTTTGGCTTTCGCGCCGCAATCTACGGCCACGGTGTCGAAGAACACTTCATGCAGCACTTTGAGGCCGTCTGAAACCACCGCATCGGCAAACGCCGCCGCCAGCGCATGAATGCGCTTGGCAATGCGTTTCACCCCTTCGGGGCCGTGGTAAACGGCGTACATGCCCGCCAAGTTGGCCAGCAGAGCCTGCGCGGTACAAATGTTGGAAGTCGCCTTTTCGCGGCGGATGTGCTGCTCGCGGGTCGATAAGGCCATGCGCAGCGCGGGTTTGCCCGAAGCGTCTTTCGATACGCCGATGATGCGGCCCGGCGCCGAGCGTTTGAATTCGTCTTTAAACGCAAAGTAAGCCGCGTGCGGGCCGCCGAAGCCCATCGGCACGCCGAAACGCTGGGTGTTGCCCAAAGCAATGTCCGCGCCTAAAGAAGCGGGCGATTTCAGCAACACCAAGCTCATCACGTCGGCCGCCACCGCTACAATCACGCCTTTTTCTTTCAGACGGCCTATCACGGCTTCCAAATCACGCACATCGCCGTCTTTGCCGACATATTGGAACAGCGCGCCGAAGAAATCGCCTTCGGAGGCCGTCTGAAAATCGCCCACCACCAATTCAAAGCCGAAATATTTGGCACGGGTTTTCATCACGTCGAGCGTTTGCGGATACACACGCTCGTCCACAAAGAAACGGTTGGATTTCGACTTGCTCACCCGTTTGGCCATCGCCACCGCTTCGGCCGCCGCCGTTGCTTCGTCCAACAGCGACGCGCCCGCCACGTCAAAGCCGGTGAGGTCGATACACATTTGCTGGAAGTTCAGCAAAGCCTGCAAACGGCCTTGCGCCACTTCCGACTGATAAGGCGTATAAGCCGTGTACCAGCCCGGGTTTTCCAGCACATTGCGCAAAATCACATTCGGCAGGCGGGTCGGGTAATAGCCCAAGCCGATATAGCTTTTGTTCACCTTGTTTTTCGCCGCCACACCTTTGAGCTTCGCCAACGCATCGGCCTCGCTCAAGGCCTCGGGCAGGTTGAGTTCGGACGGCATGCGGATGCTTTGCGGCACGGTGTTGTCGATAAAACTTTCCATGCTGCTTTCGCCGAGGGCTTCCAGCAAAGCCGCTTCGTCTTTAAAGCTGATGTGGCGTGATGCAAATTCGTTTCGGTTGAACAAGTCGTTGAAGTTCATGATTTTTCCTTTGTATTCAATGCAAGGCGGCAGCATCGGGCAGTGCCACCCAAACGCAGGCTATTGTAAACGCTTTTTCGGGTGGCGGGGGCGGGTTAAGGGTATTTAAGAGTATTAAAAGATTGCCCGAAGGTGCGGGAGTACGGCGGGAATGCGTGAGGCCGTCTGAAACGGGTATGTGCTATGATTGAGAATAATTCCTATTAAGGTGGAGGGCATGCTGATGAACGGTAAAATTTCTCCCGATAAAGTCGGCGCTTTATCGGAAACCATGCTGATTACGCTGTGGGCGAAAGCGGTAGAAAACGACCGCGCCGATGCGCTGCTGCGGGACGAGGCGGCCGCACGCATGATGAAGCAGATCGACTACGATTTCAGCACGTTTGCCGGAGCGAAGATGTCGCAGCCCGGCTGCTGCGGGCGAGCCGCTTTGATGGATAATGAAATCAAAGGCTTTTTGGCCAAACACCCCGATGCCGTGGTCGTGCAGCTCGGCGCGGGGCTGGATGCGCGTTTTGAGCGTTTGGGCAAACCCGCCGTTACCGCTTGGTATGATTTGGATTTGCCCGAAGTGATTGAACTGCGCCGACAACTGCTGCCCGAAGACGGCAATCATTATTTGGCTGCGTCGATGTTTGATGAAAGCTGGATGGACACGGTAGCGGCGCACGGCAAGCCCGTTTTGCTGGTGTTGGAAGGGGTGCTGATGTATTTCGACGTGGTGGAAGTGCAGGCGCTGTTTGCCAAACTGTCGCACAAGCTGCCGGGCGTGGTCGTGGTATTCGATATCGTGCCGGTGTTTGCGGTCGGTAGAGCGAAGCACCATGATGCGTTGGGGAAAATGAATCAAGGCAGCGAACGCCCCGAATTCAAATGGTCGGTGGTTGATGCAGGTGAGATGGAAAAGTGGCTGCCCGGCTTGCGTGTCGAACATGTGGCTTATTTAAGCGATTGCTGCGGCCACCGCTATCCGTGGATCGCCCGCTTGTTTTACCGTACCCGTTGGGGTAAGCGGAATTTAGACCAACGGATTGTGCGTATTGCGTTGGGAGAGGCCGTCTGAAAAGCTGAGACGGGGTTTTAGCGGAACCCGCACGGCTTGTTTTAGCGAAGCTCGCAAAGCCCGCTTTCAGACGGCATCAGATAGAGATTATTTGAAATTCAAACGTTTAGACCACGTTTTCACAAACTCGGTCAGCTCGGCCACGCTTTCGGGTTTCAGCATCGGGCGGGCTTGTTTGGCGAGTGTTTTGGCTTCCTGCAGATTGATTTCGCCTGCGCGGTAGCGTGCCCAATGGGTTTGAACGTAGTCGGACATTTCCTGCTGATGCGTTTCCTGCGTGTGTTTGAGGATGAATTTTAAGGCTTGTTTTTCGATGATGTTCATGGGGTTGAATGGCTTTGATTTGAAGGCAAGGCCGTCTGAAAATGTTTTTTCAGACGGCCTCCGTTTAGTGAAGTAAGCCTGATGTTAGGCCACTTGGGTTTGATGTTCGTCACCGTTGCGTTCGCGGATTTCGCCCAAACGGTAAACGGTTTCGCCTTGTTCGGCCAAGAATTTCTGCACCGCGTCGGCATCTTCTTTGGCGATGATGACCACCATGCCGATGCCGCAGTTGAAGGTGCGGTACATTTCCTGTTGTGCCACGTTGCCCGCTTGTTGCAGCCATTGGAACAGCTTGGGCATTTCCCATGCGTTGGCGTCGATTTGGGCAACGGTGTTTTCGGGCAGCACGCGCGGTACGTTTTCGGTGATGCCGCCGCCGGTGATGTGCGCCATGCCTTTGATGGTGAACTGTTTCAGCGCGGCGAGAATCGGTTTTACATACAGGCGGGTGGGCGCGATGATGGCTTGGCGCAGGGTTTTGCTGCCGTCGAACGGTGCGTCCAAATCGGGCTGGTCGCGCTCGATGATTTTGCGTACCAATGAATAGCCGTTGGAATGTGCGCCGTTGGAAGCCAAGCCCAGCACCACGTCGCCGGGCACGATGCTGCGGCCGTTGATCACTTGGTCTTTTTCCACCACGCCCACGGCGAAGCCGGCCAAGTCGTATTCGCCTTCGGGATACATGCCGGGCATTTCGGCGGTTTCGCCGCCGATGAGGGCGCAGCCGGATTCTTCGCAGCCTTGGGCGATGCCTTTAATCACATCGGTGGCGCGGGCGACATCGAGTTTGCCGCAGGCGAAGTAGTCGAGAAAAAACAGCGGCTCTGCGCCTTGCACCAGAATGTCGTTCACGCTCATGGCCACGAGGTCGATGCCCACGGTGTCGTGTTTGTCCCAATCGAAAGCCAGTTTCAGTTTGGTGCCAACGCCGTCGGTGCCGGAAACGAGCACGGGGTTTTGGTATTTTTGGCCGATTTCCACCAGTGCGCCGAAGCCGCCCAAATCGCCCAATACTTCGGGGCGCATGGTGCGTTTGGCAAAAGGTTTGATGTTTTCAACGAGTTGGTCGCCTGCGTCGATATCTACGCCTGCGTCGCGGTAGCTCAATGAATCGCTCATGTTTCGGGCTTTCTGTAAGGGTAAAAATCGCCGCTATTTTACCTGAATTTGCAGAATCATGGTTTGCGGCAGGCAAATAATTTCAGACGGCCTGAGACCTTTGCCAAACCCGCAAATAGGGCAGAGGCTCCGATAAGCAAAAAAAACAGCCGTTGCAATAATCGGCTGTTTCCTGTTGCGGTTTAAGCGGCGGGGGCGGTTTGGCGGTTATTCCTGCCAGCCGCCCAAATAGCCGGCCAATTCTTCAAGCATCGTACTCAAAGCCTCGGTCATCAGGATTTGCGAAGCAAATGTCAGGCTGGCGGCATCGTCGCCGTGGCCTTCGGCTTCTTCCTGCAAAACATCCAGATATTGAATGCGTTTGAGTGTGAAGTCTTGCGTGAGGATAAATGAAATTTGTTCACGCCATATCAGCCCCAGCTGGGTAACGGTTTTGCCGTTTTTCACATGTTGGATAACCTCATCGGCGGTTAAATCCTGTTTGGATACTTTAACCACCGGTGCTACGTCTCCCGTTCCTTTCAGCTCGCAATCGCTGTCCAGTTCGAAGCCGCCTTCGGCCGCGCCGCGCAGCAGCCAGTCGGTCATCAAGCTGCCGGGCGATTGTTTGGCATTGGGCAAACGTGCTTCCAAACCGCCCAATGCTTCGCGCAGTTTGGTCAGCATGCCTTCTGCTTTGGCGGCCGAAGCGTTGTTTATAAAGAGATAGCCGTGTTTGGTGTCGAAAATGGCTTGGGTGCGGCTGCTGCGGGTAAAGGCGCGCGGTAATAAGTCGTCGGTAATTTGTTCTTTTAATTCTTGTTTTTCTTTGCGCCCGACGTTACGGGCTTCTGCGTTCTGTATTTCGGCAACGCGTTCGTCCAAAATATCGCGGATCACGCCTGCCGGTAATACTTTTTCTTCTTTTTTTAATGCCACGCGCCAAGTGTAGTCAGCAGGGAAAACGGTTTCGGGCGAAAAGGAAACCGGAGCGGAAAAACCTTCGCTGAACCAATCCAAACCCATGCACGGCGTGAATTCGGCTTCGTTGAGTTTTTCGGCCAATGTTTCGAGGGCGGGAAGTTTGTCTGTGTTGAGCGGGTAAAAGCTGATTTGTTTGAACCACATGGCATTTCTTTCATATTAAACCGCGGCATTATACCGTAGCGGCAGGCCGTCTGAAAGGCGTTATGCAGGTGTTTTATTGACAAGTGTGTTGCGTATCGGTATAGTTGCGCGTTTCGGTTACGCGCCCATCGTCTAGAGGCCTAGGACACTGCCCTTTCACGGCGGCAACCGGGGTTCGAATCCCCGTGGGCGTGCCAGATTCTTAAAAATCCGCTTGAGTACTCAAGCGGATTTTTGTATTTAAATCGGGTTGAAAGATAGGGCAGCAAAGGCCTTGCACCGGTCTTTTGTGAACGATAACAAAACTGCACCTCACAAGTGGGAAGCATCTAACTTGTGAGGTGCAGTTGGTTTTTCAGACGGCCTCGTTGCCGGCCGCCGGATTTGGGTTAAGGATTCATAATCCGCGCAATCAATGCTTTATCTTTACCCTGCATGTTGGGAATCTTCACCTGAATGCCGTTGCCGGGCGCGGCATCCACAGCTTCGCCTTTGCGGGTCATGGCGTCCAGCACCAGCGTTTGGTTGCCTTGCGGGTGGATGATTTCAATGGTGTCGCCCACGGCAAAACGGTTTTTCACGTCCACCGTCGCCCAACCGTCGGCATCGATTTCGGTAATCTGGCCCACAAACTGGCTTTGTTTGGCCAGCGAATGGCCGTGCAGGTAGTTTTGGTATTCCTGCGTTTGGTGGCGTTCCAAAAAGCCCGAAGTATAGCCGCGGTTGGCCAAGCCTTCGAGTTCGGCCAACAGGCTGTAATCAAAGGGCTTTCCGGTCACGGCATCGTCAATCGCTTTGCGGTAGGCTTGGGCGACGCGGGCGACGTAGTAAACCGATTTGGTGCGGCCTTCCACTTTAAGGCTGTCCACACCGATTTCGGCGAGTTTGGCCACTTGCTCGATGGCGCGCAAGTCTTTGGAATTCATAATATAGGTGCCGTGCTCGTCTTCCATAATCGGCATCAGCTCGCCCGGGCGGTTGGCTTCTTCAATCAGGAACACTTTGTTGGCTTCGGGGTGACGCACTTGGCCGTTGATGCCTTCAAATGCGGCATTGGCTTCTTCTTGCGCTTGGTTGAAATTAAAGCCTTGCAACAATTTGGCATCACCCATTTCATCGGTTTCGGCGTTGTGAACCGTGTAGTCCCAGCGGCAGGCGTTGGTGCAGGTGCCTTGATTGGGGTCGCGGTGGTTGAAGTAGCCGGAAAGCAGGCAGCGGCCGGAATAGGCGATACACAATGCGCCGTGCACGAACACTTCTAATTCAATGTCGGGGCACTCTTGGCGGATTTCGGCGATTTCTTCCATGCTCAATTCGCGCGAGAGGATAATCCGCTCCACGCCGATTTTTTGCCAGAATTTCACGCCCCAGTAGTTGGTGGTGTTGGCCTGCACGGAAAGGTGAATCGGCATTTCCGGCCATTTTTCGCGCACCTGCATAATCAGGCCGGGGTCGGCCATAATCAGCGCGTCGGGCTTCATGGCGATCAGCGGCTCCATGTCGGCCATAAAGGTTTTCAGTTTGGAGTTGTGCGGCAAGGTGTTGACGGTAAGGAAGAATTTTTTACCGCGTTGGTGCGCTTCGTTAATGCCTTGTTCCAGCACCGGCAGTTTGGCGAATTCGTTGTTGCGGGCGCGCAGGGAATAGCGCGGGCTGCCGGCATAAACGGCATCGGCGCCGAAATCATAGGCGGCGCGCATGCGCTCGAGACCGCCGGCAGGGAGAAGGAGTTCGGGTGATTTCATGATGTGTATTGCTTTTAAAAATAAAATGTTTCAAACGCTTAGGCCGTCTGAAACATAAAACGGACAAGGTGCGGGATTATCCGCCTTTTCGTTTGAGAGGTCAATTTGGAGGAGGGGTTTCAGCCTTTCAGACGGATTAAGATGTAAGAAATCCTCTCAGCTTGTTTCGGATTTGACAAATCCCAAATCGTCTTGGCCGAGCCAAGTCAGCTGCATGTCAGCACCGATAATGCTGGCGTCAATCAGGGTTAAGGCATGCTGTAAAGCTTGTATGCCGTCAATACCGATGACACCGAAATTGAAGTCTTTGCCTGCGCCGACGATGCGGTAGTGGCGAATCCATTCTTCTTCGTTGTCGTGGTAAATTTCGGGTTTGCCGATGAATACTTCTACGGTTTCTCCCGGTTGTCCGGCAACTTCGAGTACGCGGTGGGCAAATGCATTGTGCCGGGAGAGTAGAGCGGTTTTGGTCATTCGTTTCCTTAATCTAACTGAATGTTGAGTAGAGCCGTCTGAAATAAATCATTTCAAGATGTGTATTTTCTTGTAAAATACTTCGTTTCGTCCGGCACCTGCGTGATGCCGGCTTTCTCTTTCGTTTGAATGGATTTAGAGCCGCAACATGAATTTTCGTTTCGACATTATCCTTGAATATCGCGAGATGTTCATTTACGGCACACTGACCACGCTGGGGCTGACGGTGGCCGCTACTTTGGGCGGCACGGTTTTAGGCTTGTTCGGTGCTTTGGCACGGTTGACCCGTTTTGAAAAAGGCAATGTATTTGCCCGCTTTTTCGCTTGGTTTTTACGCACCGTATCATTGGTGTATGTAACGCTGTTTCGCGGCACCCCCCTATATGTGCAGATTTTTATCTGGTATTTCGTGTGGGCGGTTGCGTTAATCCACCCGACCGACGGTTGGCTCATCCGCGGTGATTTGGCGATTGAGCTGCGCCGCAATTACGGTGCTTTGATTGCAGGTGCTTTGGCGTTAACGGTGAATGCCGGAGCTTATATTACCGAGATTTTCCGCGCAGGTATCCAGTCTATCGACCGCGGGCAGATCGAAGCCGCACGCTCGCTGGGTTTGACTTATCCCCAAGCCATGCGTTATGTGATTTTGCCGCAGGCGTTGCGCCGTATGCTGCCGCCGCTGGCCAATGAGTTTATTACGCTGCTGAAAGACAGCTCGCTGTTGTCGGCAATTGCCGTAACCGAATTGGCTTACGTTCAATCTACCATTTCCGGCCGTTATTCGATTTACGACACGCCGCTTTATACTGTTGCGCTGATTTATTTGGTGATGACCATGTGTTTGGGTTGGCTGTTTGCGACTTTGGAAAAACGCTACAATACCGCAGGCCACCGTTAACGGTTTGCATATTGCCCAACGGTATGAACACACTTGAAAAACCCGCTTGCAAAGCCCGATAAATAACGGTTTGGCAAGCGGGTTTTGTTGTAAAGAGACGGTTGGCGAGTAAGGTTTTGCGCGGATTAATCCACTTCGCGGTAAACCGTTACCTTGCCTTTTCGTTTCAGCGTGGCGCGGTCTTCCTGAACATGCCAGCGGGTTGAGGCATTGCTGTATTCCACGCCTTTTGCCCAAGATTGAACCTGTTTGAGGGTTTCCGTGGTGTTGCCTTCGCGCAATTCAACCGTAAGCGGGCTGTGGTTGTTGTAATACACGGCGGTCAGGTGTTTGCCTTTGTAGGATTTATAGTGGATGGTTTGGGATTCGGATTCGGCCACAACGGGCGCGGGGGCGTCGGGGCGAACGGCTTTTTGGGTGCCGCAGGCGGCGCAGCACAACAGGGAAAAAATCAGAAAATAGCGTTTAATCATAACTATGCAACCGTAGAAATAACGGGTGCATTATAAACGAAATGCCTGTCACATTTTCCGGATGTTGCGAAAAAGCCGAATATGAATATTATGATGTGCAGGCTTAAAAACGGGGTGTTGTTGTGATTGGCGGTAAGCCCGAAACGGCACGGCAGTCAAAAAGTTAATCTGCGCTACAAGCCGCATGGCCAATTCACTGTTGCTGCGGAAGGGGCGGAGCGATGCGGCCGGCGATGCACCCTAAAAAGACGCTTGGTTAAAAAAGCGTCTTTTATCCGGTTCGGGCGGGTGTGTTGCCGGTTAGTGGTGGCCTTTGATTTCGCCTTCCAGCCGGTAAATCGTGCCGCAGTAGGGGCATTCGACGGTGCCGTTTGATTGGATGGGCAGGAACACGCGCGGGTGGCCGTTCCATGTTTCGTTTTTCGGGCCGGAGCAATGCAGGGGCAGGTCGTGGGGCGTGATAACAATAGTAGTAGCGTTTTGGTTGCTCATGTGGTTTCCTTTTTTATCATGGGTGGCTGGCCGCCGCAGTAGCATGGGTTTGGTTTTTACCGCTGTAAACAGGGCGTATGGTACGGCATGCCCGCCTAATTTTAAAGTATCGGCAGCGGATTATCATCAAAACGTGTTAAAACCGTACACAATTGCGGCGGTGCGCAGATGCGCAGATAGGATGCCGGCTGTGAGGCCGTCTGAAAACAAAACGCCGACGGGCCGTCGTTTGCTGCTTTCTTTGCTATAAGGGCGGCAAATCGTTTAAACTGTTGCCTCCGCACCGGCCGCTTCAGACGGCCTGCTGTTTTACCTCAAAAATAATCAGAATACGGAGCATGTGATGAAAATCATTTCCGGCATTATTAAAATACTTATTTTATTGGTATTTTTAGTACTCGCTTTAAGCAATACCCAAACCGTTCAGTTTTTTTACCTGCCTGCGCAACCGATCGAGCTGCCTTTGATTGTGGTGCTGTTCGGTGCTTTTGTGATCGGCGCCATATTCGGCCTGTTTGCCCTGTTCGGCCGTTTGATGACTTTACGCAGCGAAAACAACCGCCTGCGCAGCGAAGTGAAAAAATCCGCCCGCATAACCGAGCAGGATTTGGTTGTGCCCTCGGCGCCCGTATCTCCGGCTGCCCCCGCCGTATCTTCGCAGCCGTCTGAACGCAAGGAATAATCCGGCATGGAAAACGAACTTTGGATTCTGCTGTTGCCGATCATCCTGCTGCCGGTGTTTTTTGCGATGGGCTGGTTTGCGGCACGGGTGGATATGAAAACCGTGCTGAAACAGGCTAAAACCGTGCCGGGCGGTTTTTACAAGAGTTTGGACGCATTGGTCGACCGCAACAGCGGCAAAGCCGCACGCGAGCTGGCGGAGGTAATCGACCAGCAGCCGCAGTCTTACGATTTGAATCTCACTTTGGGCAAACTTTACCGCCAGCGCGGCGAGAACGACAAAGCCATCAATATGCATCAGGCTCTGCTTGAATCTCCCGATACCGTGGGCGAAAAACGCGAGCGGGTGTTGTTTGAACTGGGACAGAATTACCAAAGCGCAGGTTTGGTTGACCGTGCCGAACAGATTTTTCTTGGCCTGCAAAACGGCAACATGGCCAAAGAAGCGCGGCAAGTGTTGTTGAGCATTTACCAGCAAGACCGCGATTGGGAAAAGGCCATTGAAATGGCGCAGCTGTTAAGCCACGACGAGCAGACTTATCAGTTTGAAATCGCGCAGTTTTATTGCGAGTTGGCTCAAACCGCCCTGTTTAAGTGCGATTCCGATACCGCTTTGCATTACGTTGAAAAAGCACTGGATGCCAATAAAAAATGTACCCGTGCCAATATGATTTTGGGCGACATCGAGCAGAAGCGCGGGCGTTATGAAGCCGCCATCGAAGCCTATACCGCGATTGAGAAGCAAAACCACGCTTATTTGAGCATGGTGGGCGAGCGGCTCTACGATGCTTATGATGCGCTCGGACGGGCGCAGGAAGGGTTGAACGTGCTGATCGGCTATATGCACACCTTCCCCCAGCTTGATCTGATCAACGTGATTTATGAAAAATCGCTGCTGCTCAACGGCGAAAGCGAAGCCGCGCATACCGCAGTCGAATTGGTGCGCCAAAAGCCCGATTTGAGCGGCGTGTACCGCTTGTTGGGTTTGCAGTTGAGCGAATTGAATCCGGCTTGGAAAGCCGATGCCGATATGATGCGTTCGGTGGTCGGCCGCCAGCTGCAAAAAGCCGTGATGTACCGCTGCCGCAACTGCCATTTCAAATCGCAAGTGTTTTTCTGGCATTGCCCGGCTTGCAACAAGTGGGAAACTTTTACCCCCAACCGTATCGAAGTGTAATTTTCAGACGGCCTCGACAGTATGCAGTCAGGCCGTCTGAATTTTTTATCAGCTTTTTAACGAAATACCGTTCTTGTTATGTCTGAACATATTATCCATCTTGATGATTTGAACCCCGAAGATCCGGCAGGGTTTCTCTATACCTTGTCGGACGCTTACCTTGAATACAGTGAAACGCACGGCATGGAAGCGCTGAACGACGAGCAGCACACCTTGCTGGCCTATTGCTATCTCGACAGCCAAGTGCAGGAGGGCGGTTTTCTCCAACTGATTGCAGCAGGTTACGGCGAATATATTTTTATGAACCCGTTGGCCGACAGCCTGCGCCGCTGGCGGATCAAACCGACGCCGAAAATTATCGAAAAAGCCAAAGCCCTGTATGCGGAACACGGTTCAGCCATCGAGCAGATGGCCGACGAAGAAGTGGCGTTGGAAGACATCCGCGCACAGTTCGGCATGTTTGAAGAATTGGACGGCGATTACTACGAAGCCGCCGATGAAGATTTGGCCGCCGCTGCCTTATATGTGTTGGCGAACCGCGATAAGTTTATGGTGATCGGGCGGGAATGATGCCGTCTGAAAAATTAATGGTGATGTTGTGAGGCAGTTAAACAGCAGCTTTGCGCTGTGAGTTTGTATTGCTGTTGAGTTTGTTTTTCCCCAATCTTCAAGGCCGTCTGAAAATTTCTTTTCAGACGGCCTGTTCATATATAGGCTGCTTGAGGAGATGGTTTTTAACCTGCCAGCGAGCCGATGTATTTGATTAAAGTCATGCCGCTTAATACCGCCATGGCGATTACCACAATCAAACCGCACACCGTCATCCATTTCGGGTGTTTGTAGTCGCCGACAATATCGGAACGGTATGCGGCCAGCAGAATCAGGCCGAGGGAAATCGGCAGAATCAAGCCGTTGAGTGTGCCGACGAACACCAACACTTGGGCGGGGCGGCCGATTGTTGCCAGCACCAGCGTTGAAACCAGAATAAAGCCGATAATCCAAGCATTGCGGTTTTTTTCGATACGCGGGCTGAAGCCTGAAATAAACGATACCGAAGTATAGGCTGCACCGATAACGGAAGTTATCGAGGCCGCCCAAATCACCACGCCGAAAATCAGCAGCCCGGCATGGCCGGCAACATGTTCAAACGGTGTGGCGGCGGGGTTTTTCGGGTCTAACGTTACGCCTTGGGATACCACGCCCAACACGGCGAGAAACAGGATAACCCGCATCACGGAAGCGATCAGAATGGCCGAAACCGAGCTGCGGTTGACTTCGGGCAATGAAGATTTGCCTTTAATGCCGGCATCGAGCAAACGGTGTGCGCCCGCAAAAGTGATGTAGCCGCCCACCGTGCCGCCCACTAAGGTAACAATTGCCACCGCATCCAGTTTTAACGGCACGAAAGTACGCAGTACCGCTTCGCCCAAAGGCGGCGATGCCCGCCATGCCACATAAAGCGTGAGACCGATCATGATGAAGCCCATCACTTGGGCGAATCTGTCCATCGCTTTTCCCGCCTCCCTAAACAGAAAATGCCGATGGCCACCGCGCCGCTGATAATCGCGCCCATTTCGGGCGATAGGCCGGTGAGAATATTGATGCCCAAACCTGCACCGCCGACGTTGCCGATGTTGAAAGCCAATCCGCCCATCACGATCAGCAGAGCCAAAAAATAGCCCGCACCGGGAAAAACACGGTTGGCAATGTCTTGGGCGCGTTGTTCGGATACGGCGATGATGCGCCAAATATTGAGCTGCGCGCCGATGTCGAGCAGTATCGACACCAAAATCACAAAGCCGAAACTGGCGAGCAGGCTTTGCGTAAACGTGGCCGTTTGGGTAAGAAAGCCCGGCCCCACAGCCGAGGTGGCCATCAAGAAAGCCGCGCCGATAAGGGTATTGCGGCGGTTGTTGTTTGACATAGAGTTCTCCTGTTGTTGTTATATTTCCGCATCATTGCCGCGGGGTGCTTGCGGCAATGTATGCGGTTAATGCTTGTATGGTTGGGATGTTTTGCGTTTGAAGTGCTGTTCGGTTTGATGGTGTGTATGGTGCGCAAACAACTTGCGGTGTTGTGCGCACTTTTTTGTTATGAATTGTCAAAAAAATGCAAGATACTTTAGCAAGACAGCAGATATTGTTATTAGTTCACTATCGGTATGGATTGTTTTCAGACGGCCTGTATGCCGATGCGGTTTGCTGTTAAGGCTTGGGTGATTTTGTCGGCAAACTCGAGCGCGTGGGCGCCGTCTCCGTGCAGGCAGATACTGTCGGCGCACACTTTGACCGTGCTGCCGTCCACCGCCGTTACCGTGCCTTCTTTAACCATTTGCAACACTTGGGCGATGGCTTCTTCATCGCTGTCCACTTGGGCGTCGGTGCGTGTGCGCGGCACGAGCTTGCCGTCGGGCAGGTAGCGGCGGTCGGCAAATACTTCCGAAATCACTTCCAAACCGGCGGCTTGCCCGGCTTCGAGCAACAGGCTGCCGGAAAGTGCCATCAGTTTCAGTTCGGGATTGAAGCGGCGCACGGTGTCGGCCACGATGGCGGCCAGCGCGGCATCGGCGGCGGCTTGGTTATACAAAGCACCGTGCGGTTTGACATAGGCCGTCTGAACGCCTGCCGCATCGCACAAAGCCTGCAATGCACCGAGCTGGTATTGCAGATAGGCGCGCAATTCCTGTTCGGGCAAAGTCATGTTGGTGCGGCCGAAATTTTCGCGGTCGGGATAGCCCGGATGCGCACCGATGCGCACGCCGTATTGTTTGGCCCAAGCGATGGCTTTCTGCATTTGAGCCGCATTGCCCGCATGGAGCGCACAAGCAATGTTGGCCGACGAAATGCGCTGCATCAAGGCGTGGTCGTTGCCGCAGCCTTCGGCTAAGTCGGCGTTTAAATCAACGTGCATTTTCCGCAATCCTTTTGATTTGGTTGAGATAAGTTTGGTTTTGTTTGAGCAGGTTGGCGGCGTCTTGTATGGAGGCCGTCTGAAAAAAGATTTTGCTGCCGAAGCGGATTTGTGCCAAACGCCCTAAGTCTGCGGCAACGACCGAGGCGATTTTGGGATAGCCGCCGGTGGTTTGCGCGTCGGCCATCAAGATAATTGGTTGTCCGTTCGGCGGTACCTGTATTGTGCCGAACTGAACGGCGTGGGAAAGCATTTCCAACGGCTCGGCAGTAGCCAGCTGCGCGCCTTCAAAACGGTAGCCCATGCGGTTGCTGTTGCTTTGCAGTGTCCAAGCATTTTGCCACAGCAGGGAATGCGAACGGCGCGTAAACGCATGATATTCGGAAGAAGGCACGGCACGGATGCGGTGCGACGGTGTGGGCGGGGCAATGCCGATGCGTTTGGCTTCGGCACTGCGGATGTTGAGCGGAATGCTGTCGCCTTCCTGAAGCCTGCGGCCTGCGAAACCGCCGAAAGCCGCTCTTAAATCGGTGCTGCGCGAACCCAGCACTTCGGGCACGTTAAAGCCGCCGTATACGCACAAGTAGCCGTACATGCCCTGCACGGCACGCACGAGTTTCAGCGTTTGCCCGCGCCGTGCGGTATAACGCCAATAAGAATAAACCGGTTCGCCGTCGAGTTCGGCTTCGTACACTGCGCCGGTGATGCAGAACGGCGTATCGTGTTCAAAAGACACGGTCAAACCGCCGAGCGTGATTTCTACGGCTGCTGCGTTTTCGGGATTGCACAGCAGCAGATTGCCCGCGCGCAGCGAAAGCGTATCCATCGCTCCGGCATGTCCGACACCGAAACGCCGCAAACCGAAGCGGCCCAAGTCTTGAATATGTGCCAAAGCGGGCGCTTGGATAACATGCATCATAGGCAAACCTTTTCGGCAACAAAACGCACCGTGTCTCCCGCCTGAAGCAGGGTGGGCGGGTATGAGGCCGTCTGAAACAAAGATATTTCCGTGCGCCCGATCAGCTGCCAGCCGCCGGGCGAGGCAAAAGGATAAACGCCGGTTTGGCTGCCGCCTATGCCCACCGAGCCGGCAGGCACTTCGGTGCGCGGCACGGCGCGGCGTGGCGTGTGCAGATGTTCGGGCAGCCCGCCCAAATAGGGAAAGCCGGGTTGGAAACCCATCATAAACACGGTGTAAACCGGTTCGGTGTGGCGTCGGACGATTTCCTGCGGCGTGGTGCGGTGAAATGCGGCAACTTCATGCAGATCGGCACCGTATTCGCCGCCGTAACAAACGGGGATATCGATGTGGCGGCCTTTTTTCCGGCGGGCGGCGGTTGACTGCCATATCTCAAGCAAGGTGTGCGTGCATGCGGTCAGGTCTGCATCGGGGCGGAGAAATACCGTCAGATTGTTCATGCCGGTAACGGCCTCAGCCGTTTCGGGCAGATTTTGCACGGCATCGGCAAATGCCCACAAACGCTGCTGTTTTTCCGGCGCGGCGGGCGGCGGCAGCACGCAAACCAATGCCGATTCGCTGATGGGGGTAATCTCGATGGCAGACATGATTGGATTTGTAGCGTTTTGTTATCTTATGTAGTGATTTTATATTAATCTTTTCAATAAGTTTGTCAAGGCCGTCTGAAAAAACGCCGTTTAAGCCTTACAAACATAAAAAAAAGATGTATTTCGCAACAGTTTCTTTTAAAATATAGCAATTGCATAACCACAAGATTACAAGCTAAAAAAGGGAAAGCATGCGCTATCACGGAACCATTATGCGCTGGGACTACGAGCTCGGCTTCGGATTCATTAAAGAAGAACAAACCAAATCTGAAATCTTTGCCCATATCGGTGAATTTGAAACCGAAAATCCGCCCCCGCGCGACGGCGAAACCGTGTCGTTCGACATTGTCAGCAACAGCCACGGCACGGAAGAAGCCAAAAATATCGAATACACCAACCGCCGCCGCAAGCCCGTTGCGGTGGATATCGAAACGGAAGAAGACTCGCCTAAAAACCTGTCGCTTTGGTTGAAAGGTATGGTGGCTGCTTTGGTGGGCATTCCCCTGTTGGGTGCGGCCGGCTATTACGGCTTGAGCCGTTGGCAGGATTATCAGGCCGAACACCGCGTAACGGGCGTAATGGTCGATCAAGTGGCCGACAAAATGATGGCCGAACGCGAAGCATGGAAAAGGGCGGTGGAATCTCCCGCGCAAAGGAAAGCCGCTTCGGCGCAAACCAATACCAAACAGCAAATCAACGGCGTGGAATCTCCCGCGCAAAGGAAAGCCGCTTCCCCTTTCAAATGCGACGGACGCACACATTGCTCGCAAATGAAATCGTTTGCCGAAGCGCAATATTTCTTAGAATACTGCCCCAATGTGAAGATGGACGGCGACCATGACGGCATTCCCTGCGAGGAACAGTTTGCCGACGAAATCAAGCAGGCCGGCATGGATACCGGCAAAAACAATGGCAGCATAGGTTCCAAATTGGCAGGCATGTTCGACGATAAAGACAACGATAACGAGCGCGGCGGTATTTGGTCGGATAACGACGGCGGCCGCAAGAGAAGATAAAGTCGGCGTATCCGCATGGCCGTCTGAAACTAACCGTTCAGACGGCCTGAGATTTTTGCTAACCCCTTGCAAAGGTCTCGGCCTGTTGCTTTGAAATCGCGTTGCCCTGCATCATCGTGATCAATCAACACCGCAACACGCCGAATCATCTGCCGAAACAGAAAAAGATTTTTTACCAAGCCGATTTCTTTTAAAATAAGCCCATTCCGAATCAGGCCGTTTCAGACGGCCTTTAAAGCATGTTGTTCGTCGGCATTGCGGCGGTTTTCGGATCAATATCCACAACTATATTTATTTGCCGCGTTTAAAAGCCCCGTGGGATGTCCAATCTTGCAGTGTTTTGTCTTGCCCCTGCGGATTGTTCTAATAAACCGTTCCGCAAGCGACCGATCACATGCTTACACTTAATACATTCAAAACAGAGCATCTACATGAATCTACATCAAACCGTATCCCGCGAAGCGGAACAAGCCTTTGCCGCGGCCGGTATCGCCGGTGCCCCCGTGATTTTACAGCCTGCTAAAAATGCCGATTTCGGCGATTTTCAAATCAACGGCGTGATGGGTGCCGCCAAGCAGGCCAAACAAAACCCGCGCGAGCTGGCGCAAAAAGTGGCCGATGCTTTATCCGGCAGCAGCGTGATTGAAAGCGCCGAAGTCGCCGGCCCGGGCTTCATCAACCTGCGCATTGCCCCTGCCTTTCTTTCAGACGGCCTGCAAAAAGCTTTGGCCGACACTGCACGTTTGGGTGTACAAGAAGCGGAACGCAAACAAACCGTCGTGATCGATTATTCTTCGCCCAACTTGGCCAAAGAAATGCACGTCGGCCATTTGCGCTCCAGCATCATCGGCGACAGCATCGCCCGCATTCTCGGCTTTTTAGGCCACAAGGTTGTCCGTCAAAACCATGTGGGCGATTGGGGCACGCAGTTCGGCATGTTGGTTGCCTATATGGTGGAACAACAACAAGACAACGCCGAGTTTGAGCTGGCCGATTTGGAACAGTTTTACCGCAATGCCAAAGTGCGCTTCGACGAAGACGCGGCATTTGCCGACACCGCCCGCGAATATGTGGTGAAGCTGCAAGGCGGTGATGAGCACGTTTTGGCTTTGTGGAAGCAGTTTGTCGAGATTTCTCTGAAGCACGCACAAAATGTTTACGACACGCTGGGCTTGCTGCTCACGCCCGACGATGTGGCCGGAGAATCGATTTACAACGAAGATTTGCGGGCCGTAGTCGATGATTTGAGCGCTAAAGGTTTGGCTGTGGACGACGACGGTGCCAAAGTGGTGTTTTTAGACGAATTTAAAAACCAAGACGGCGATCCGGCTGCCTTTATCGTGCAAAAACAAGGCGGCGGTTTTCTCTATGCCAGCACCGATTTGGCCTGTATGCGTTACCGTGTAGGCACACTTCAAGCCGACCGTTTGCTGTATGTGGTTGACCACCGCCAAAAACTGCATTTCGAGCAATTGTTTACCGTTTCTCGTAAAGCGGGCTACCTGCCCGAAAACGTACAGGCAGAATTTATCGGCTTCGGCACCATGATGGGCAAAGACGGCAAGCCGTTCAAAACCCGCAGCGGCGATACCGTGAAGCTGGTGGATTTGCTCAACGAAGCGGTTGAGCGTGCAACAGAGTTGGTAAAGAGCAAAAATGCCGAATTGGCTGAAAACGAAGCCAAAGCCATCGGCCGTACCGTCGGCATCGGCGCGGTCAAATACGCCGACTTGAGCAAAAACCGCGCCAGCGATTATGTGTTCGATTGGGACAACATGCTCAGTTTCGAAGGCAATACCGCGCCTTACCTGCAATACGCCTACACCCGCGTACAAAGCGTGTTCCGCAAAGCAGGGGAGTGGGACGAAACCGCCGCGCCGGTGTTGACCGAACCGTTGGAAAAACAGCTTGCCGTTGAATTGCTGAAATTTGAAGACGTGTTGCAGTCTGCCGCCGATACTTCCCACCCGCATTATTTGGCCGGCTATCTCTACCAAGTAGCCACCCTGTTCAGCCGTTTTTACGAAGCCTGCCCGATTCTGAAAGCGCAAGGCGAGGCCCGCAATACCCGGTTGCAGTTGGCCAAATTAACCGGCGCAACCCTGAAACAAGGTTTGGAATTGCTGGGCATTGAAACGCTGGATGTAATGTAATCCGCTCGGGGGTTAAGTTTATTCAAATCAAGAGCCGTTAATATGATAATATAGCGGTCGACATAACTGTCAGAACCCATGCCGGACAAAGCAAAGCTTGTGTCCGGCAAAACTTTTCGATCATAACAATAAGGAAATACCTACCATGAAATCAAACGTTACGCTCACTATCATTGCTGCATGTGTACTCGCGGCTTGCGGAAGCAGCAGCCATAAAGCACCTGTTGCCGTGTCTAAGCCGCAACCGGAGGCTCACGGCGCGAAGAAAGAATCGGCTGACAAATCTCAGGATTTAGACGGGCAAAATTCTTCTAATGAAGGATCTCAACCTAAACAAGAAGCTAAACAAGAGCCCGAACAAGAGCCTAAACAAGAATCCAAACAAGAGCCTAAACAGGAGTCTAAGCAAGAGCCTAAGCAAGAGCCCAAACAACAGCCTGAACAGGAACCCAAACAAGAGCCTGAACAGAAACCCAAACAAGAGCCTGAACAGGAGCCTAAGCAAGAACCTAAGCAAGAGCTTCCGCCTGAATTGCCGAAAACCGACAATTCTGAGCCTCAAGCAGAAGCCCGTCCTTCGGATCAGGAAGTATTTTCCCGCTTAGTTCCATATGCTAAAGGTAGTTTGATAACAGACGGTTTCTTTAAAATGATATTCAATGAAGGCTCGAAAAAAATCGAACTCGACATTATTCAGCCTCATCATTTCACCGGCCAACCCCAAATAGAAACATTGCGCGATATCGAAGGGGCATTGGTCGGCTACTACGGTTATGCCCGTGTGGCCGAACAGAGGCTGGACGATAACCGTGAACAGTATGCGGTTGATCACCATTACTTTATGCAATATGCCGATCCGACTTTGATGAAGCGTCCGGTAGGGCTTGAAAACATTACCTACAACGGCAAAATGCTGTATCAATACAAAGCTTACCCTAACAAGCCTTCTGAGGCGGATGTCGAGGCCGTGTATTCTGGTATGGATAAAACGTTGAAGATGACCATTACTTCGCGCGAAGACGGTGTGTGGAAACTGCATCAAGACAGAACGCCCAAAAGCCCTGCTTTTGTGAATGTGGATGAGCGCGGTAACGTAGCCGGAAATCTGATGTTTTTGAGTAACGAAAGCACGAAAGTGGTGCCCGACGGGCATTTTATCGGCGGCTTATACGGCAAAAACGGCAGCGTATTAAACGGTCGTGCTTTTTCGGAACAGAGAGATAAAGAATGGCAGGGTGTGGTAGGCGCAACAGCCGTTGCCAAACCTGCGCCTTAAGTTCAGCTTTTCAGAGAGTGAAGCCGATTATCGGTAAACCATGATGCAGGCCGTCTGAAATTCGTTTTCAGACGGCCTGTTTATTGATTGGCTTTGAAAGCGGTATGCCGGCAGGATTCTTTCTATCATTGCCTGCAATATCCTGATAATATAAACACATGAGACCTTTGCAAAACCCCCATCTGCGGCGCATTTCTGCGTTGTGCGCTGCTCGCTCGTTTGCCTATCTGTATGATATGTCTGCACTCGCTGTGCTGCTACGCCTTGAACTGCATCCGCATCTGAGGGTTTTGCAAAGGTCTCACATAATATGACATGTGAAGAGGTATGTGATGAGTTGGTTGGTTTTGCTGGTGTTGATGGGCGTGCTGGTGGTGCTGCCGATCGTGATTTACAACCGTTTGGTGCGTGCGCGTAACGAATACCGCAATGCGTTTGCACAAATCCAAGTACAGCTCAAGCGCAGGCATGATTTGATTCCGAATCTGGTGGAAAGCACGCGGGCCTATTTGGAACACGAAAGCCAAACGCTGGAAGCGGTGATTCAGGCGCGCAACCATGCGGCGGGGTTGTTGGAATCGGCTGCCGTCGGCAGGGCAGATGAAAACACGGTGGATATTCTTTCATTGGCGGCGGGCGAACATCAGTTGAGCGCCGCTTTGCGCCAGTTGAGCGTGACGGTGGAGGCATATCCCGAGTTGCAGGCCAACCGTTCGGTGCAAGCGTTAACCGAAGAGTTGGCCGGTGCGGAAAACCGTGTAGCGTTTGCGCGCCAAGCCTATAACGATGCGGTGCTGGCCTACAATAACGCCCGCGAAACCTTCCCGGCATCGTTGTTGGCCGATTTTTTCGGACACCGGCACAACGCGGCCATGCTGCAATTTGACGACCATGCGGTAATCAGCCGTGCGCCGCAGATTGAATTGCGCCGTTGAGCAGCCTGATTATGCGTTTCCGTCAATATCAGAAAGACGCCCGCCGCATCAGCAGCGGGCTTTTGTGCCTGTATGCTTTGGCCGTGATGTCGGTGGCCGGCTTGACTGCTTATGTTACCGCGCTTATCTGTTCGTTCTACATCGTGCCGCCTTCCGAAGGTTCCGGCATCGGGTACAGCAAAACCATTTTTATTGTGGTGTTCGCAGCCATTTCGGCGGTTATCATAGGCGCGGGATGGGTGCGTTTGCGCCAGCTTTCGGCAGGCGGCCATGTGGTTGCCGAAGCTTTGGGCGGCATGCGGATAACGCGCGGCAAAGCGGGTTTGGCCGAACGGCGTTTGCTGAATGTGGTGGAAGAAATGGCCATTGCTTCGGGCGTGCGTATGCCTAAGGTGTATGTGCTGCCCGATTTGAGCCTGAATGCTTTTGCGGCAGGCATGAGCGAGAATGATGCCGTTATCGGTATTACCCGCGGTGCGGTTCAAGGTTTCGACCGCAATGAGTTGCAGGCGGTAGTGGCGCATGAATTCAGCCATATTCTTAACGGCGATATGCGCCGCAATATGCAGTTGTGCGGCTGCCTGTACGGTTTGCAGATGATAACCAGCCTCGGCCATTTTTTTATGCACGGCGATACCGGGTCTTCGTTGCGCAGCGGCGAAAGCCGCGGCCTGCCGACCATGTTTTTGGGCGTAGTGTTGCTGTGTTTGGGCTTTGTGGGTTCGTTGGCCGCAAGCTGGATTCAGGCGGCCATCAGCAGGCAGCGCGAGTTTTTGGCAGACGCTTCCGCCGTTCAGTTTACGCGCCAAAGCGACGGTTTGGCTTCGGCTTTATATAAAGTGGCGGTGGCTTCCCATAGAAGGTTAACGTCGCCTTATGCTGCGGAATATGCCCACTTTATGTTTGAAGGCGTGCATGAGGCCGATATTTTCGACAAACTGGCGGCCACGCACCCCGATATTTATCTGCGCATCGAGCGGCTCAGCCCGTTTAAAGCCCGTCGCTGGAAGAAAGAAATCCGTGAAGCCCAATCGGTGCGCACCGATTTTTTCTTCGCATCTTCAGCGGCTTATCTTTCAGGCGGCCGCAGTGATTTTTCAGCGGCCGAAGCAGAATACCAACAAAAACACCTCAGCCGGCAAACCGCCGAAGCGATTCGCGCTTTTGACCCCGAATCGGCAGGCCGGGCGGATGAGTTGGCGCGTATTGCGCCGAGACATTGGTTGAGCGCGGAAGGCGACGGCGAACGCCTGTTGGTGGTGTTGGCCTGCTTGTTTGCCCCGCAGGCATCGGCTCGTGTGGCTGAACAAGTGTGGGAAACGGCTTTTCCTTTGCGTTTCGCGTTTTACCGACGCTTGAGCCGCCACCCTTTGCCGCAGCCCGTACATCAGGCTCTGTTGGAGCATTTGCTGTCTTCCGCCGCCGCGCTGCCGCCCGATGAGCGCGAGCGTTTGCACGCCGATTTATACGCATTGGTTTAGAACGAAACCTTGTCGCCCGATGCTGCCGTATTGTGGTTGGAAGCTGCTGCATGGTTGGGATGGTTTAAGCCCGTTTCAGACGGCCTCTCGGAAGCGCAAATCCATACCGCCGTTATCCAAGCCGTGCAAGATTGGGCGGCCGAGGCAGGCCGTCTGAACCCTTTCGCCGCGCGAGAACTGCCGCATACTTTGCACCGCATGGCTGCTCTGGAACGCCGTAAGCGGTTGCTTTTGAGCGAAGCGTGCTGCCGGATTTTGGCAGAAGGCGGGCAGGAAGATTGGCGCACGCGGGCACAGGCTGCGGTAAAGCTGTATGGCCGTTGAAGCCTTAACCTGTTCAACGCTTCGTTGCGGCGGTGTTTTCAGTTAAAACGCCTGTGCCGGCGATTTCGGCCGAATGCCCGTGTCGAGGCCGTCTGAAAAGTAAATTCCGCTTTATTGCATCATAAATTTCAGACGGCCTATCGGCTTGCTGCGGCTTTAGTTTAGAATACACACTTTGCTTTAACCGACATCCGCAACGTGAAAATACTCATACTCGGCAGCGGGCAGGTAGGTTCTACCGTTGCCCACAACCTTGCCTCCATACCCGGTAACGACGTCACCATCATCGATATAGACGAAAACGCCCTGCACAATATCGGCAGCCGTTTAGACGTTCAAACCGTGCTCGGCAACGGCGCATCGCCGCTGGTGTTGGAGCGCGCCGGTGCGGCCGATGCCGACCTGATGCTGGCGCTGACCCGCAGCGACGAAACCAATATCGTGGCCTGTAAAATGGCAGCCGGTTTGTTTAACATTCCCGGCCGCATCGCCCGTGTGCGTTCCACCGATTATCTGGAATACCGCGCGCCCGGCAGCAATGAATACGACAACAGCCTTTCGCTCTTTGACATTACCGAATCCATCAGCCCCGAACAGCTGGTTACCGAGCGGCTGGTCGGCCTGATCAGCTACACCAGTGCTTTGCAGGTGCTGCGGTTTGCCAACGACAGAGCACGAATGGTGATTGTGCAGGCGCGTAAAGGCGGGCTGTTGGTCAACAGAGAAATTTCCCAAATCAACAAGCACCTTCCCGAAGGTGTCGACTGCCAAATCTGCGCCATCTACCGCAACAACCATCTGATCGTGCCTTCGGCCAAAACCGTGATTATCGAAGGCGACGAAGTGTTCTTTGTAGCCGCCACCGAAGACGTGGCCGCCATCATGCGCGAATTGCGCCCGCGCGAGCAGCAAAACCGCCGCATTATGATTGCCGGCGGCGGCAATATCGGTTACCGCTTGGCCAAGCAGCTCGAAAACCAGTACGACATCAAAATCATCGAATTCAACCAGCCGCGCGCCGAATGGTTGGCCGAACATCTCGACAATGCCCTAGTGCTGCAAGGTTCGGCTTCCGACGAAACCCTGCTCGAAGCCGAATATATCGACGAAATCGACGTATTCTGCGCATTGACGAACGACGACGAAAACAACATCATGTCGAGCCTGCTGGCCAAAAATCTCGGTGCCAAGCGCGTGATTTCGATTGTGAACCGCTCCAGCTATGTAGATTTGCTCGAAGGCAACAAAATCGACATCGTCGTGTCGCCGCACCTGATTACCATCGGCTCGATTTTGGCGCACATCCGCCGCGGCGATGTGGTGGCGGTGCATCCGCTGCGGCGCGGCACCGCAGAGGCCATCGAAGTGGTGGTACACGGCGACAAACACACGTCTGCGCTGGTAGGCCGCCGCGTTTCCGAGATCAAATGGCCGCAAGGCTGCCATTTCGCCGCTCTTGTGCGCGACAACCAAGTAATCATGGGGCATAAAGAAGACGCCGAAATGGCCGACGGCGACCACATCATCTTTTTCGTATCGCGCCGCCGCGTATTGCGCGAACTGGAAAAACTGATTGAAGTAAAAATGGGCTTTTTCGGTTAAACATCAGGGCGTGCCGTTACCGTGTTTTCAGACGGCCTCTGCGCACATAACCGTTTCAACGCTTGATACCATACCGGAAAACCATCATGAACATCCGAGTGAAAATCTGCGGAATCACCCGCCCCGAAGACGCCCTTGCCGCCGCCCGAGCCGGTGCCGATGCGGTCGGTTTGGTGTTTTACGAAAAAAGCAAACGCCGCATAACCGTGGCCCAAGCACAAGAAATCGTGCGCGTGTTGCCGCCGTTTGTGAGCGTAGTGGCTCTGTTTGTGAACGAAGATGCCGCGCGCATCCACGATATTTTGGCGCAGGTGCCGGTGGATGTGATTCAGTTTCACGGCGATGAAGACGATGCCTTTTGCGCTCAGTTCAGACGGCCTTATTTAAAAGCCGTGCGGGTGCGGCATGCAGAAGATATTCAGACGGCCTGCGCGCAGTTTCCCAACGCCCGCGCCTTGCTGTTTGATGCGTATCATCCGACCGAATACGGCGGCACGGGGCAGCAGTTTGATTGGATGTTATTGCCGAAACAGCTTGATAAACCGTGGGTTTTGGCAGGCGGCCTCACGCCGGAGAATGTAGCCGAAGCCGTGCGTGTCAGCGGCGCGGCGGCAGTGGATGTGTCCGGCGGGGTGGAAGTTTCGGGCGGCATTAAAGATCACGATAAAATAGCGGCATTTTTAGCAGCCGTTCAAACTTGCAGACTGTAATTAAACAGACGGCTGAACATTTATTTCTACTGTATGCTTGCAGAGGCCGTCTGAAAAAATAAGAGAAAAGAAAAGGACAAAATAATGGCAGACTACCAAGCGCCCAACGAACAAGGCTTTTTCGGCGAACACGGCGGCGTATATGTTTCCGAAACCCTGATTCCCGCCTTGCAAGAATTGGCCGAAGCCTACCGCGAAGCTAAAAACGATCCGGCTTTTTGGGAAGCGTTCCGCCACGATTTGAAACATTACGTCGGCCGTCCCAGCCCGGTTTACCATGCCGCGCGTTTGAGCGAAAAGCTCGGCGGGGCGCAAATCTGGCTCAAGCGCGAAGACCTCAACCACACCGGCGCGCATAAAGTGAACAACACCATTGGTCAGGCCTTGCTGGCCAAGCGTATGGGCAAAAAACGCGTGATTGCCGAAACCGGCGCGGGGCAGCACGGCGTGGCGAGTGCTACGGTGGCCGCGCGTTTCGGCATGGAGTGCCACGTTTATATGGGCGCGGACGACATCCAACGCCAAGCGCCGAACGTGTTCCGCATGAAGCTGTTGGGGGCGAACGTGGTGAGTGTCGACAGCGGTTCGCGCACGTTGAAAGATGCCATGAACGAAGCCATGCGCGAATGGGTGGCGCGGGTGGACGACACGTTCTACATCATCGGCACCGCCGCCGGCCCTGCGCCTTATCCCGAAATGGTGCGCGATTTCCAATGCGTGATCGGCAACGAAGCCAAAGAGCAGATGCTTGAAGCCATCGGCCGCCAGCCCGATGCGGCTGTGGCCTGTGTGGGCGGCGGCTCCAACGCCATCGGCTTGTTTTATCCCTATCTCGGCGAAAAAAACGTGCGTTTGGTCGGCGTGGAAGCGGGCGGCAAAGGCGTGGATACCGACGAACATGCCGCGCCGATTACCAGCAAAGCCCCGATCGGCGTGCTGCACGGTTTCCGCAGCTATCTGATGCAGGACGAACACGGCCAAGTGGTCGGCACCCATTCGGTATCCGCCGGTTTGGACTACCCGGGCATCGGCCCCGAACACAGCCATTTGGCTGACCTCGGTCGCGTCGAATACCATGCCGCCAACGACAATGCCGCACTGGAAGCCTTTGATTTGCTGTGCCGCTACGAAGGCATTATCCCTGCGCTGGAAAGCAGCCACGCGCTGGCGTGGGCGGTGGCCGAAGCGCCGAAGATGGGCAAAGACCAAGTGATTTTGGTCAACTTGTCCGGTCGCGGCGACAAAGACATTAACACCGTAGCCAAGCTCAAAGGTATCGAACTGTAACGTGCGGGCAGCAAAGGCCGTCTGAAACGGCCGACCTGCCTAAGCAAAACTGTTAAATTGAAAGCAACCACATGATGTTTACCCAAGCCGCCGAACAACTTTCTACCGTGCGCGATATTTTGCGCTTTGCCGTCAGCCGTTTTAACGAAGCCGGCCTGCATTTCGGACACGGCAGCGACAATGCCCACGACGAGGCCGCCTATCTGATTCTGCATACCCTGAGCCTGCCGCTGGATATGCTCGAACCGTATCTCGATGCCAAGCTGCTCGACAGCGAAAAAGAAGAAGTATTGGGCTTGATTGAAAAGCGCGTTACCGAACGTGTGCCCGTGGCTTATTTAACCAATCAGGCTTGGCAGGGCGATTTTGATTTTTATGTGGACGAGCGCGTGATTGTGCCGCGTTCGTTTATCTACGAACTTTTGGGCGAGCCGCTTGCGCCGTGGATAGAGCATGAAGAGCTGGTTCACCGCGCTTTGGATTTATGCACGGGCAGCGGCTGTTTGGCGGTTCAGATGGCCTATCATTATCCGGCTGCCGAAATCGACGCGGTCGATTTGAGCCTCGACGCTTTGGAAGTGGCCGCCATCAACGTGGAAGACTACGGCTTGGAAGAGCGCATCAATCTGATTCACACCGATTTGTTTGAAGGCTTGGAAGGCACTTACGATTTAATCGTGTCGAATCCGCCTTATGTTGATGCCGAATCGGTGGAAGCCCTGCCGCAGGAATATCTGCACGAACCCGAGCTGGCATTGGGCAGCGGTTCAGACGGCCTCGATGCCACCCGCGAGATTATTTTGCATGCCGCCAAGTTTTTGAACCCCAAAGGCGTGCTGCTGGTGGAAATCGGCCACAACCGCGATGTATTGGAAGCGGCCTATCCCGAACTGCCGTTCACTTGGCTGGAAACCAGCGGCGGCGACGGCTTCGTGTTCCTGCTGACGCGTGAACAGCTGTTGGGCGAAGCGTGATGGTGATGTAAACAGGGTCTAAACCTTTTCAAATCACCTATATGCGGCGCATTTCTGCATTGTGCGCTGCTCGCTCGTTTGACTATACACCTTGAGCTGCATCCGCATCTTAAAGGTTTTGCAAAGTATCAGGCCGTCTGAAAAATTATTTTCAGACGGCCTGATTGCTGTGTGAACCTAATTTCACGTTTTAAAACGGCAATCCGCAAGCCCCCGAAGCCTGCCGGTGTTGCCGGTAGCGGTCGGCCAAATCATACAGAATCATCGCAGTCAGCCCCCAAATGTCGTAGTGCAGATAAGGCAGGGCGGGGGTGTTGAGGCGGTTGCCGTTGTAGTTGAGCGTTCGGGTTTCATACGCGCGGGTGTCGAGTGCCACGGAGAGAGGCAGGTAAAAAATTTCTTCCACTTCCGCCGCATTGGGGAAGGTGGGCGGATTGCCGGCACATAACGCGGGCACGGGAGAAACAATGTAGCCCGAAGGCGTGTAATAAGGTTGGAAGTGCGGAAAGGTTTGCCAATGCTCGGCGCCGATGCCGGTTTCTTCGGCTGTTTCGCGCAAAGCGGTGTGGGTAAGGTTGGTGTCGGTAGCATCTTTTCTGCCGCCTGCCAGCGCAATCTGCCCCGCATGTTCGGGTAGGGCGGCATTGCGGCGGGTAAGCAGAATCTGCCATTGGCTGTCGCGGCAGACCATGCCCAGCAAAACGGCGGCTTCGCGCGTGGCGGTTTGCGCAAACAAGGCATTGCGCCGCTTGCCTGCGTCGGCGGGGTAATGTGCGGCTTGTTGTAAAAAACCGGCAAGTTCGGATTGGGTCATGTGTGCACCTGCGTATTGTGTTCAGACGGCCTCGTTATTTGGGGGGCGTGTCGTTAGAAAGCATTGCGGCGGTATGTTCACAGCCGATTTTATAGTCAACCGACTTAACTTGATACTGCGGCGTTGCTGTCTTGTGTGAAAAATAAGTTGATTGTCTGTCGCTTCTCAAGCCTTCCGGTTGCGCGCCCTAAAACAAGCCGTTTCCGCATGATATATCTGTTTGGCGGCCGGTGTGAAACCGCTTCGATGTGCGGTTGCGTATCCGGCCTGTTTAAATGTTGCGGCAGATAACTTTACATATGTAATTATGATTTCTGCAATGTCAACAAAGCTCCATGCTTGTGATAAAGTATCGCACATCTGTTTTTCAGGATACAGGCCGTCTGAAATCATGTGCCTGATCCTGCACATATCGAAGGAAAGTTTTATGTTTTTGGGAAAAAAACGCATGCGTTTTGCGGCACTTGCCGTAATGGCTGTGTTTGCCGGTCAGGCTTATGCACAGGCAGAGGCGTCGAAGCAGCCCGAACAGTCGGTGAAGTCTGTGGTGGCAAGAAAAAGCCAATATACGCCCGAAGAGCGTGCTTCGGAATACGAACGCCGTTCGGCCATTGTTGAGCGTGCCAACCATCTCTTTACCCTGTTGGGCGGCGAAATGGCGGTGCAGAAAGGCGATCCGGGCACGGCATTGGCCACCTATATCGTGATGCTCAACCGCACCAAAGACCCGGTGGTGGCAGAGCGTGCGGTAGAAATGGCTGTGGCACTGCGCGCCTATCAACAGGCCGGTCAGATTTACCAAATATGGCGCGAAATCGAACCGGTGCCGGGAGATGCCCAAAAACGGATGGCGTGGACGCTCGATTTAATCAACGGCAAGTCGGAAGCCGCAGCCAAAGGCTTGGAAGCCGTACTCGAGCGTGCGAACGAAGAGCAAACCCGCCGTATTTTCCTGCTGCTTGCTCAAATGAGCCTGCAACATGCTTCTTTGGCGGAGAAGGCCGGAAAAGAAGTGCACAAAGCCGCGAAAAAACATGCCGATAAGCCCGAAGCAGCTATTGCCGATCTGATTTTAAGCGCCCAAAGAGGGCGGGAACGCGATGCCGTTCAGGCTTTGCAAAATCTGGCCAAGCTGGATACCGATATTCTACCGCCTACCGAAATCACCCTGAGGCTGGTTGCCCAACACAGCCCCAAAGTCTTGCGCCGTTTTTTTGCAGAAACCGACACCGCCAAACTTTCCCCCGTATGGCAGGAATTGGAAATCAGCGGATTGATTGCAGACGGCCAGCATGACAAAGCCTATCAACGTCTGCAAACCTTGTTAAACGAAAACCCGAATGCCGATCTGTATATTCAGGCCGCCATTTTGTCGGTAACGCGCGAAGACGATATTTCCGTAGTCGGCAACTATCTCGACAGAGCCTACCGTATCGGCACCAGCGAACAAAAGAGCAGGGCGGCCGTGATCGGTGCCATGCGTTATGCAGATGTAAAAGATTTCAAACAAGCCAAATCATGGGTGGAGCGCATTACCTCGCCCGAATTTAACTTCGATAAAGCCGTATTGAAAGCCTCCATCGAAGCCGAGCAGGGCAATGGCCGCAATGCTTTGGCAGAAGCGCGCCGCGCACAAAAACTGCCTGAAAAACAGGGGCGGTTTTTCGGCATGAGCGATATCCAGCGCGTTTATCTGTTTGCATTGAGCAAGCACAACAGCCCGCAAGAAGCACTGTCCGAATTGAATGCTTTGGCCGCAGATGCCGAAAAACAGCCCGACGGCAAAGAGCGGCTGTCGGATATCCTTTACCAGCGCGCCATGCTTTATGCCGACAAACTCAACCGCCCCGAAAAAGCCGTAACCGACCTGCGCCGTTATCTCGAGCTTAATCCGGACAGCGCAATAGGCATGAATGCCCTTGGCTACACCATGTTTTCCTTGCCGAAATACGATGTCGAAGAAGCATTCAAACTGATTCAGGCGGCCTATCAGCAGGAACCCGAGTCCGCCGCCATCAACGACAGTTTGGGATGGGCATATTACCTGAAAGGCGATGCCCAAGCCGCATTGCCCTATCTCGAATACGCATTTGAACAGTTTCCGGATCCTGAAGTAGCCGCACATTTAGGCGAAGTATTCTGGAAGCTCGGCCAGCAGGAAAAAGCCAAAACCGTTTGGCAGCAAGGGTTGGATAAAGACCGCAACCATGCCGTGCTGAGAAAAACCCTGCAACGGTTCGGTGTGCAGCTTCCCGAAAAAGCAAAACGTGCCAAAGCCAAGAAAAAATAAAGAAGCAGGCCGTCTGAAAACCTTTATTTCAGACGGCCTCAATGTCAGATTTACATCGGCTTGAATAAACGGCCGTTTGAATATCCACTCTCAAGGCAATCTATGAAATACAATCGCTTCAAACCCTTATTCCCCGTTGCAGCCTTGCTGATGCTGGCTGCGTGCGCCCAACCCCACATGGCGGGCAAAGAAAGCTGGCGCGCACAAACCGATATTCCCGATTTTGCCGCCGACGGCCGCTTGGCCGTCAAAATGAACGAAAAAGGCTCGTATGCCAATTTCGACTGGACGTACCAAAACCAAGTCCAAACAATTGATGTCAACACCCCGCTGGGCAATACCATCGGCCAACTCTGTCAAGACCAACAAGGCGTGCTGGCCGTAGACAGCAAAGGAAAAAAATATCAAGCAGCCACCCCGAAGCAATTAAGCGAGCAACTATTAGGCTTCGCGCTGCCCGTACAATACCTGCATGTTTGGGCCAACGGCCAATGGGTTGCCAACGCACCGTACCAACTGTTGCCCGACGGACGTTTGCAGCAATTTGAATGGACGATTACCCGTTCCCTCAATACAGACGGCACGCCGAAAATCCTGTTATTGGAAAGCAGCCGATTAACATTGAGGCTGGTGTTCGACCAAATGGAATACGCCCGCAATGCCGATGCCGCAACCCAATGCGCAGCAAGATAAACAATAAAATCAATCAATGGATTGAAGGAAAATTATGACGCAGGCCATTGTTCCGAACCATGCCACAGCTTATCCCGCACCCGCCAAATTGAACTTGGATTTGCGCATCACCGGCCGCTTGGAAAACGGATATCACTGCTTGGAAAGCATTTTCTGTTTGATTGATCTGCAAGACACGGTTTATCTTGCCCCCCGCAACGACGGCAAAATCATCTTGCACACCCCGTTGCAGAACGTGCCGCCCGAAACGGATTTAACCTATCGGGCCGCTGCCGCTTTGCAGCCTTATTCAGACGGCCTAAAAGGCGTGGATATTTGGTTGGATAAACGTATTCCCATGGGCGGGGGCTTGGGAGGAGGCAGTTCCGATGCGGCAACGGTATTGATCGCCCTCAACAGCTTGTGGCAATGCGGTTTGACCACGCCGGAGTTGATAGATATAGGCGTCAAACTCGGTGCAGACGTGCCGTTTTTTATTTTCGGACGTAACGCTTTTGCCAAAGGCATAGGCGAGCAACTCACGCAAATTGACCTTCCCCAACAATGGTTTGTTGTAGTAAAACCACCGGTTCACGTCAGCACGGCTGCGATTTTTTCACACGAACGCTTGACACGGGATTCCCAACCCAGCATAATGCCGACTTTCCAATCGCTGCAACCTTTCAGAAATGATATGCAGGCGGTTGTGTTTCAGGAGTATCCTGAAGTCTTGAAGGCTTATCAGTTGCTGGAAAAAATAGGCAAACCTTTAATGACCGGTTCCGGCGCCTGTTTATTCATCGCTTTTGACAGCGAAGAAAATGCAAACTCAGCCTTAAGCAAAGTTTCAAAACACTATGAAGCATATTGTGTGAAAAGCTTAGATGCTCATCCGCTGCTGAATAGTTAACAGTTGATTGTGTTGGGGAGTCGTCAAGTGGTTAAGACACTGGATTTTGATTCCAGCATGCGAAGGTTCGAATCCTTCCTCCCCAGCCAACCCCTCATTGGGGAGTCGTCAAGTGGTTAAGACACTGGATTTTGATTCCAGCATGCGAAGGTTCGAATCCTTCCTCCCCAGCCAATAAAAAAGCGTGTGAGTTTACTTGCACGCTTTTTATTTTGTGAGAAGGTTTTCATTTAAGAGGCTTTGAGCAGACTTTAACGCAACAAAGTCTAGGGCCGTCTGAAAAAATATCAAGAATTAAAGAAGGGGCTTTGATGGTTGACCGTTGGCGCGTATAATAACCGCTTCGGCTGGCCGGCCAAAAGCAGAAGGAAGCAATAATGTTTTCCGAGCACAACCCCAATACACATCCAGGTGACGAAGATATGGCTGCATATGACAGTTTGATGGTTTTTACCGGTAATGCCAATCCCGAATTGGCGCAAAAAGTGGTCAAACATCTAGACATTTCTTTAGGAAATGCCTCTGTGAGCAAATTCTCTGATGGAGAAGTGGCAGTAGAGCTTCTGGAAAATGTGCGCGGGCGTGATGTTTTCATTCTTCAGCCTACCTGTGCACCCACCAACGACAACTTGATGGAAATCCTTACCATGGCCGATGCCTTGAAGCGTGCATCAGCGGGGCGCATTACAGCAGCGATTCCTTATTTCGGCTATGCCCGCCAAGATCGCCGCCCCCGTTCCGTGCGCGTTCCGATTTCTGCCAAACTGGTTGCCAATATGCTTTATTCCGCAGGTATCGACAGGGTGTTGACTGTTGATCTGCATGCCGATCAAATTCAAGGTTTTTTTGATATTCCGGTAGACAATATTTACGCTACGCCCATTTTGATTAACGATATCCAGCGTCAGCGTATCGACAATCTGACAGTGGTAAGCCCCGATATCGGCGGTGTCGTTCGTGCACGGGCGGTAGCCAAAGTACTGAATGCCGATTTGGCGATTATCGACAAACGCCGCCCCAAAGCCAATGTGGCGGAAGTAATGAACATTATCGGTGATGTTCAAGACCGTACCTGTTTGATTGTCGATGATATGATTGATACCGCGAATACTTTATGTAAAGCCGCTTCGGCCTTGAAAGCCAGAGGTGCTTCCAGAGTGTTGGCTTATGCTACCCATCCGGTATTCTCCGGAGAGGCGGTATCCCGAATCGACTCTTCAGATATAGATCAGGTTGTGGTAACGGATACCATTCCTTTGTCTGCGTCTGCACAGCAATGCGAACGTATCCGTCAGGTAACGATTGCCGGACTGTTGGCCGAAACCGTGCGACGTATCAGCAACGAAGAATCTGTTTCATATCTTTTCAATGAAGATGTGTTAACCAACGGCAGTGTATTTCTGCCTTAACGTGAGCTGCTTTGGGCTGGTCGCGGCCGATTGCAGTTAATTTTATTTATTTTGGAGTTTTTTAATTATGTCATACGAAATTCAAGCTACCGTTCGCGAAGCACAGGGCACTGGTGCGAGCCGCCGCCTGCGTCGTGAAGGTAAAACCCCTGCCGTATTGTACGGTGAGAACCAAGAGCCTGTAGCAATTGCGGTTGATCACAAAACAGTGTTCTATGCTTTGGAAAAAGAATCTTTCCATACTGCTCTGATCAAATTGACTCTTGACGGCAAAACCCAAGATGTGATCGTGCGCGATTTCCAAATCCACCCTTTCCGTCAAGAAGTTCAACACATCGATTTCCAAGTGGTTGATGCAGCCAAGCCCCTGCGTATCCGTGTACCTTTGCATGTAGTGAACGCAGAAATTTCCCAAGCTGTAAAATTGCAAGGCGGTCGAGTTTCACTGTTGAATACGACTGTGGAAGTTATCGCTCTGCCTAAAGATATTCCTGCTGCGTTGGAATTGGATTGTGGCAATGTTGTGGCAGGCGACATTCTGCATTTGTCGGATATCAAACTTCCGGAAGGCGTTGAAAGCGTTGCCCTGAAACGTAATGCCAATTTGGCTGTTGCTACAGTAACAGGTAAAAAACGCTAAGTGAAAAATAAAAAAATCCCACGACAATAGTCGTGGGATTTTTTATTTGAAAGTTGATATTAATTTCTGAGTGGGTTCTTGTGTATTTTATGGGTGGGTGTGGGAAATATTTGCGTGATATAGTCAATCCACTTAACTTTTACTACGGCGTTGCAGTGCTTTGGCTCAAAGAGAACGATTTTGTTAACAGAATCGGTTCCGTACTACCTGAGACCTTTGCAAAACCCCCATCTGCGGCGCATTTCTGCGTTGTGCGCTGCTCGCTCGTTTGCCTATCTGTATGATATGTCTGCACTCGCTGTGCTGCTACGCCTTGAACTGCATCCACATCTGAGGGTTTTGCAAAGGTCTCTGCCTGCCTGTTCAGGCAGCAACAGGCACACCTATCCTGTTGGCCGCCTTCAACAGGTTCACACACATCGCCTTCAGGTGGCTTTGCGCCCTCACTTTGCCCAACCCGAAATAGGCTGCCCGGCCA